>JBBQZJ010000017.1:0-15357 GCA_038207805.1 Actinomycetales bacterium
CTCACGGGTGCGCTCACCCACCCCGGCAAAGACCGAGACACCACCGTGGTCGGATGCGACCCGCTGAATCATTTCCTGGATCAGCACGGTCTTGCCGACGCCCGCACCACCGAACAAGCCGATCTTTCCTCCAAGAACATAGGGCGTCAGCAGGTCAATGACCTTGATGCCAGTCTCGAAGAGTTCGGTCTTGGATTCGAGCTGGTCGAATGCCGGTGGCTTGCGGTGGATCGGCCAGCGCTCCGTGATCTCAATCTTCTCGCCACCCATGGTGCCGTCTGCATCAGCGTTGAGGATCTCGCCGATGACGTTGAAGACCTTGCCCTTCGTGACATCGCCCACCGGGACCGTGATGGGTCCGCCGGTGTCGCGCACTTCCTGGCCACGCACCAGGCCGTCGGTCGGCTTCAGCGCAATGGCACGGATGAGGTCATCACCGAGGTGCTGGGCGACCTCAAGGGTGATCTCAGTCGAGTCCTTGCCGATCGTGATGGTGGTCTTCAGTGCGTTGTAGATTCCCGGGATCGAGTCGTGCGGAAACTCGATATCGACGACCGGACCGGTGACGCGAGCGATGCGTCCGATGCCCGCGGCGGCCTTGGTCTCGGTCTTGGCGCTCTTTGTTGCTGTAGCCATTGTTTTCTCTTCCTGTATCCGTACTACTTAGCCGAGCCCAGGGCGTCTGCGCCGCCCACGATCTCGGAAATCTGCTGGGTAATTTCGGACTGGCGCGCGTTGTTGGCCAGTCGGGTGTAGTCCTTGATCAACTTGTCGGCGTTGTCGCTGGCCGACTTCATGGCCTTCTGAGTCGCTGCGTGTTTTGCGGCAGCCGACTGCAGCATCGCATTGAAGATACGGCTCTCGATGTAAACCGGAAGCAAAGCATCCAGAACCGTGCCGGCGTCCGGCTCGAACTCGTAGGCGGGCAGCACGTCAACGCTCGGCGCTTCGACCCCTTCGACGATCTCCAGGGGTAGCAAGCGCACCACTTCGGGCACCTGCACGAGCATGCTGACGAAACGGTTGTAGACGATGTGGATCTCGTCCACTCCGCCCTCGCTTGAGGGCTGGATGAACTTCTCGACCAGAGCATCGCCGATCTCTTTGGCGATCGCGAACTCGGGCGCGTCTGTGCCCCCGGTCCAGATGCGTTCGGAGTCGCGCTTGCGGAACGCGAAATAGCCCACCGCCTTGCGGCCAACGAGATAGTGAACGACTTCTTTGCCCTGACCACGAAGTCGAGCCGCCAGTTCGCCGGCTTCGCGAAGCACGTTGGTATTGAATGCACCGGCAAGTCCGCGGTCTGAGGAGAAGATCACAATCGCGGCGCGGTCGATTGACTCCGGCTCAGTGGTGAGCACGTGATCGACGTTCGAAAAGCTCGCCACGGCCGACACGGCACGCGTGATAGCGCGCGAGTATGGCCCCGAGGCTGCCACCCGCTGTTGCGCCTTTTGGATGCGCGATGCGGATATGAGCTCCATGGCCCGAGTGATCTTCTTGGTCGTCTGGGCAGACTTAATCTTCTGCCGGTAGACCCGAAGTTGCGCTCCCATGTCTTTCTTCCTCTAGTGAATCGGTGGTCTGGACTCGCCTATGTCGCGGCCCGATCGTCTACTTGCTGCGCTTCTGCTTGACGATCTTCTCCTGTTCGATGTCCTCGGCAGCAAGCTCCTCGAACACTTCCTTGCCGACCGACATCAGCGGCTTGCCATCGCCGGTCTGGAATTCGAGCTTGAACTTGTCGACTCCGGCGTCGAGCGCCGCCGTCGTGTCATCGTCGAGCACGTTTGTCTCGCGCAACGTGTCGAGCACCTGGGTGTTGCGCGCCAAATAGTCGTGCAGTTCCGCCTCGAAACGCAGGATGTCCTCAACGGGCACCTCATCGAGCTTGCCGTTGGTGCCAGCCCAGATCGAGACGACCTGCTTCTCGACCGGGAACGGGGAGTACTGCGGCTGGCGCAGGAGCTCGGTCAGGCGTGCGCCGCGGGCGAGCTGCCTGCGGCTAGTCGCGTCCAAGTCAGAGGCGAACATCGCGAAGGCTTCGAGTGAGCGGTACTGGGCGAGCTCGAGCTTGAGCGTTCCGGATACCTTCTTGATCGACTTGACCTGCGCGTCACCACCAACACGCGAAACCGAGATTCCCACGTCGACCGCTGGCCGCTGGTTAGCGTTGAACAGGTCGGACTGAAGAAAGATCTGGCCGTCGGTGATCGAGATCACGTTGGTAGGAATGTAGGCAGAGACGTCGTTCGCCTTGGTCTCGATGATCGGGAGCCCCGTCATCGAGCCGGCGCCCAGCTCGTCCGAGAGCTTGGCACACCGCTCGAGCAAGCGGGAGTGCAGGTAGAACACGTCGCCGGGGTATGCCTCGCGTCCCGGCGGGCGACGCAGCAGCAGTGATACTGCACGGTAGGCCTCGGCCTGCTTTGACAGGTCGTCGAAAATAATCAGAACGTGCTTGCTGTCGTACATCCACTGCTGGCCGATGGCCGAACCGGTGTACGGCGCGAGGTACTTGAATCCTGCGGGGTCGGATGCCGGGGCCGCGACGATGGTCGTGTACTCCATCGCTCCCGCATCCTCAAGGGCACCCTTCACTGCTGCAATCGTCGAGCCCTTTTGGCCGATCGCGACGTAAATGCACCGAACCTGCTTGTTGGTGTCGCCGGACTCCCAGTTCGCCTTCTGGTTGATGATCGTGTCGATGGCGATTGCGGTCTTGCCGGTCTGGCGGTCACCGATGATGAGCTGGCGCTGGCCACGGCCAATCGGGATCATCGCGTCGATCGCCTTGATTCCGGTCTGCATGGGCTCGTGAACACTCTTGCGCTGCATGACGCCGGGAGCTTGAAGCTCAAGGGCGCGGCGGGTCGAGGACTTGATCTCTCCGAGCCCGTCGATGGGAGCACCGAGCGGGTCGACGACGCGACCCAAGAAGGCGTCGCCCACGGGCACCGACAGTACCTCGCCGGTGCGAGTCACTTCCATGCCCTCGACGATTCCGGCGAACTCGCCGAGAACGATGACACCGATCTCGTCCTCGTCGAGGTTCTGGGCTAGCCCCAGGGTGCCGTCGGCAAAGCGCAGGAGCTCATTCGCCATCGCGCCGGGCAGGCCCTCGACGTGAGCGATGCCGTCGGCGGCATCCACTACGTACCCAACCTCGGTTGTGGTCGCTTTGCCTGGCTCATAGGCCGTCACGAACTTCTTGAGCGCGTTGCTAATGTCGTCTGGGCTGATGGTGATGTTCGCCATGAGATTTCCTTTTGTTGTCAGTGTCAGTGAGCGAGTTACTAGCTCGCCAGTCGGAGTCGGAGGTCAGCGATACGGCTCGCGATCGAACCATCGATGACTTCGTCACCGATCTGTACGCGCATACCGCCGAGGATGCTCGGGTCAACGATCTGGTTGATCCGAATGGTGCTTCCGTACTGTGCGGCCAGCGCGGTCGCGAGGTGCTCCGCCTGTGCAGCGCTGAGCGGGGAGGCAACGGTCACGGTCGCGATCGAGTACCCCACCTGTTCGGCGACGATACTGGCCGCATAGCGAATCAATTCGGCAATCCGTCGCCCCTCGGGGCGTGCAAGCAGCGCGCTGAGGATCGCAACCGTCTGTTTGCTCGCCTTGGCGCCCAACAACTCTGCGACGAGAGCAACCTTGACCTCGACGGAGCCGAGCCGGCTGCCGAGTGCCAGTTCGAGTTCGGCATTCGACGACACTGCGGTCGAGAACTCGAACAGTTCGTCACCAATCGATACGAACGCGGGTGCGGATGACGCAATCGCGTGGATGCCGAGGCGCTCGATGCCCGACACGAAGTCGGCCTCCGAGGACCAACGACCGCTGGACAGGGATTCGAGCACCGCCTTGGCGGCCGGCGTGTACGACCCGAACACAGACGAGACAATCGAACGGCGACTGGCTACCGGAGCCGTGTCATCGGCCAGTGCAGCCCGCAGCGCACTAGATCCGTCGACAACGAGCGCCGCGGCGAGCAGTTGCTCCCCGGTGGCGAAATCGACCGAGCCTTGACCGGCCAGAACGGCCGACGCAGCACCGAGCGCTTCTCGTGTCGCTGAACCCATCTGCTAGCCCTTAGCCTTTGCTGACGCCGCTTCCGACGCCTCCAGATCGGCGAGAAAGCGGTCGACGATGTCGTTTGAGCGCTTGTCATTCAGGCTTTCGCCAATAACACCCGATGCCAGATCGATCGCGATGGCACCGACTTCTGAGCGAAGCGACACGAGAGCGCTCTGGCGCTCTGCCTCAATCTGCGCTTGAGCATTGGCGACGACGCGAGCAGCTTCAGCGTGAGCCTCACCAACGAGCTCCGCTCGAATACGCTTTGCGTCCTCGCGAGCCGCGTCCCGGATGCTGGCCGCCTCGGTACGCGCTTCACGAAGTTGGGCGTTGTACTGCTCGAGTGCCGCTTGGGCTTCGGCCTGTGCCTGCTCCGCACGTGTGATTCCGCCAGCGATCGCGTCGGCACGAGCGTCGAGAGATGCGTTGAGCCGAGGCACAACTCGCCAAACGAAGAACACAAGCACGATGACAAACACGATCGTGCCCCACAGGAGATCCGGAATAGCCGGAAGCAGCAGGCTGGGAGATTCTGCAGTCTTGACGATTGCGCTGAGCATGCGGAGTCCTTCGATTGGTGGCAGAGGTTACGGCGCGGGGAACGGAATGAACGCGACCGCGATCGCGATGAAGGCGAGCGCCTCGGTCAGCGCGATACCGAGGAACATCAGGCCCTGAAGGCGGCCCTGCAGTTCGGGCTGGCGCGCGACTGACTCGATGGTCTTGCCGACGATGATGCCCACGCCGATACCGGAGCCGATGGCTGCGAGACCGAATGCGAGCGGGGCTAGCTGTCCAACAATGTTCATTGCTGTTTCCTTTCAGGGGTGAGTGCTATCCGACGAGTCATCTGGTTTCTCAGTGCTCTTCGGCCAGCGCCATCTGGATGTAGATGGCGGCGAGGATGGTGATGACATAGGCCTGCAGAGCAGCAACAAACAGCTCAAGCAGGGTGAAGGCGATTCCGAAGGCGAACGTGCCCACGCCGAGGATGCCCAACAAGTTGCCGTCGGCCAGCACGGTGAACAAGAAGAAGTCTGTTGCCGTGAAACACAGCACCAGAAGCATGTGGCCCGCGACCATGTTCATCAGAAGTCGGAGCGTCAGTGTTACTGGCCGCAGGATGAAGGTCGAGAGGAACTCGAGAACCGCGAGGAAGGGGACCAAGAAGACCGGGACCCCGGGAAGAATGAGCGCGTTCTTGAAGTAGCCAAAACCAAAACGACGCATACCCGCGTAAATGAAGAGCACATACGCGACCAAGGACATGATCAGCGGCAGGCCGATTACGGAGGTGCCCGCGATCTGAAAGGGCGGAATAATCCCGGTCACGTTCATCCCGAGGGTGACGAAGAAGATCGTCATCAGCACTGGCATGAAGCGCTTGCCGTCTTTCTCGCCGAGCGTACCCACGATGATGTTGTTGCGCACGAAGCCGGTGACGATCTCGAATGCCGCCTGGCCGCGGGTGGGCACGAGCCTCATGTTTCGGGTACCCAGCCAGAAGATGAGCACGAGTACCACCATCACCAGCAGACGGATCAGCATGATGCGGTTTAGCTCAAAAAACGTACCTTCGAAGAGAACCGGCCCGGGGAAGAATTCCTCAATCGAGGGTCCTTGAAAACCACCGTCTGAGTCGTCGCCTTCGACGAACGGCAGAATCGAAACGAGAGTGGAGGAGGTAATCAGTTGTGTTTCTCCGGCATCAGGCGTTCGAGACGAGGTGAGCGGGGGGCTGTAGCCCTAGCCTAGCAAATCTCGGCCAGTCGAATGACCGTCGGCCGGCGCCTCAACCCCGTCCACGAGCACTGCGGAGACCTGCGCGCCACTCAGGGCGACGACATCCGTGACGAGCGACACAACCACGGCCGCGATCACGGCGAAAAAGAAAATGTATGGGTTCATCCAGTCTTGTCCCCGGACGGCGATCAGCACCGCAATAAACACCGCAAACTTGAGCACCCACATCCCGAGAATGATGCCGAAATAGATCCCGCCAGAGGCCTTGGTGCGTGTTACCCGTTGTGCCAGCAGAATGCTCACAGTCGTCACTCCCATGAACAGGGCAGTGAGCCCCGCGCCCAGTAGAGCGCTCACGAGACCGGGGATGCCGGCGACGAGCACGCCGACCAGAGCGCCGACAACCGCGACAGCGACAGTGGCGACGGCCCCGAAGACGAGGGCTCGACTCAGAACAGAGGCGGCCTTCATCGATTCAGTTCCTTTTCCTCGGGAGAATCAACCTCTGCCGCTGCGGCGTCGAGACCATCGAATTGCGCCACTGAGGGATCCGCCGCAGCATCCGACTCGATTGCGACAACCTCGAGCCGCTTCCGCTTGGTCAACGGAGCTAGGGTCACAATGGTGCACACGACGAGCCCGACGAAGATGAGTGTTGTCGCAACCCAGAACGGCAAGAACATATAGCCCAGCACGCCGACGGAGGCCACCAGAGTCCAGCCGTAGAAGATCAGAACGGCGTGCAAGTGGGAATGGCCCATGTCGAGCAGCCGGTGATGCAAGTGTTTGCGATCGGCACTAAACGGCGATTTGCCAGCTCGAAGGCGCCGAGCCACGGCAAGCCCAAAGTCGAGCAGCGGTATCAGCAAGACAGCGAATGGCAAGAGAATCGGGATGAAGGCGGGCAGCAGGTACGCGGTATACACGTCCGGTCGATCGACGACACCGGGGTCTACTTGCCCCGTCACGAGAATTGCCGACGTGGCCATGAGAAGACCGACCAGCAGAGCGCCGGCGTCACCCATGAACAGCTTCGCCGGATGGAAATTCACGGGAAGGAAGCCTAGGCAGGCGCCGACGAGAACGGCGGAAGTCAAAGATGCGAGGTTGAAATACTCGGTCTCGGCCCTCAGCTGGAGCAGGTAGGTGTAGGCGAAAAACACCCCGTTGGCGATCAGGGCGACCCCCGCGACGAGCCCGTCTAGCCCGTCGATAAAGTTGATCGCATTCATGACGAGTACGACGGCTAGAACGGTGATGATTAGCGAGACGTAGGGGGAGACGATCGTCTGACCACCGATCGGCAGGGTAGACAACTGGACGCCTTGCCACGCGAGCAGACCCGCGGCAATGATTTGGCCGGCAAGTTTGGTAAGCCAGTCCAGATCCCAAATGTCGTCAGCTACGCCGATGAGCACGATGATGAGGGCGGCCCCGAAGATCCCGAGAACCTTGCCGGAGTCGGAGAACACCAGACTCAGTTCGGGCACCTGGGATGCGACGGCGAACGCGACCAGCATTCCGAGAAACATCGCCACACCGCCGAGGCGCGGGGTCGGTCGGGTGTGTACGTCTCTCTCACGGATTTTCGGATAGAGCCGGTAGCGAGTTGACAGCTTCCAGATCAGAATCGCGAGAGCGTAGGTAACAACGGCGGCGATGCCGGTGACGAGCGCGTAAAAGACTATTCGCATCGGTCGGCCCCGACAACCGCCCGGATCTCCTCGATCGAGACAACTCCCTCACGCACGATACGCAGCTTGCCGTCGGGGTTCGCCAACGCAGTTGCATCCACGATCGTCGACGCCGTCGTGCCCCCGCTCCCGCCGTCGAGATAGACGCTGACCGATTCGCCGAGCATGGCCTCGGCGGCGGCCGCCGTGATCGCCGCAGGCTCGCCTGTCACGTTCGCGCTCGATACCGCCAACGGGCCGGTCTCGGAGAGTAATTCCAGGGCGATCCGGTTGTCGGGCATTCTGAGAGCGACGGTGCCTTTGGTCTCGCCCAGATCCCAGTTCAGGGAGGAGTTTGCCGCCACAATCACGGTGAGCCCGCCGGGCCAGAACTTCTTCACGAGGTCCCTGACTTCGTCGGGTACTGCCTCGGCGAGGGCATCCAGCGTAGGGATGCCCGGAATCAGCACCGGAGGAGGCGACTGCCGGGTGCGACCCTTGGCGGAAAGGAGCTTTGCGACGGCCCCCGGGTTGAAAGCGTCGGCTGCGATGCCATAGACCGTGTCGGTGGGGATCACCACGAGATCCCCCCGGCCGATAGCTGTTCGCGCCAGTCTCATTCCGGCGAGGAGCTCGGGTTCAACCGAGCAGTCATAGATGGAACCCATATTGCTCTCATCGTACCGGTCACTCATCGGTGTGACCGAAGCCTGCAGTGGCAGACTTAGCTCAGACGTGGACCTCTACTTTTTCGACCTCAACAAGACGCTGTACGCGTACAACTTCCGTCGACGGCTACCAGTGCCACACGAACAGGGAGGACTCGATGACCCTGCTCTTCATCTTCGATATGGATGACGTGCTCTACGACTATGACTGGCGCTCTCGTATGGCCGACCTCACGAATCTCACGGGCCTTTCCCTCGATGAGCTGCGACGCAGATGGTGGCACGACGAGGGGGAATGGGCGGCGGAGGCCGGTCGGTTTGACTCGGCGGACGCGTACCTTGCAGCCTTCGAAGCATCACTCGGGATGCCAGTGGACGAGGAGGAGTTCATTCGAGCGCGTGCCGGTGCCATGACTCCCTGGCCCGACTCGCTGGCGGCCGTGCGCCGGGCATCGGAACTCGGGCGGATTACGCTGCTCACCAACAACGGACCGCTCATCTCCAAGCACTTGCACGTCGTGGCGCCGGGCTTGGTCGAGCTATTCGGCGACCACTTGTTTACTTCGAGCGACTACGGCGCACGTAAACCCGACCCGGTCGTGTTCCAGAGGGTGCTCGACTCCTACGGTGCCGCCCCCGAAGACGCGTTCTTCGCTGACGACATGCGGGTCAACGTTGACGGCGCCGCCAGCATAGGAATAACGGCATACCATTTCGGCAGCTCGGCGGGCCTTTTGGCGGCGATTGAGGACTTCGCAGCGTCACGGTCCCGGTGATCGAGCGGCCCGCTGATGGAGCGGCCCGGTGAGCGAAGGGCCCGGTGAGCGAAGGGCCCGAGATCAGCGCAGCGCAGTCGTTGCGCGGTCCCGGCCCGTGAGGTCGCGGTGATGGGCCACGGCTCGCCAGCCGTCGGCGGCGAGAAGCTTCGCAATCTGGGCGGCCTGAGCTTCGCCGTGCTCGAGCACGAGGGTGCCGCCCGAGTGCAGCAGACGGCGCGCGGTCGTCGACACCTGGCGCACGACATCCAGTCCGTCGTGACCACCGTAGAGTGCGACGTCGGGATCATGCAGCCGTACCTCGGGGTCGCGCGGGATCGCGCCAACCGGAATGTAGGGCGGGTTCGAGATGACAACGTCGACGGTTCCGTCATGTTCGGGAAGCGCGATGGCCAAGTCGACGAAAACCGCGTGCGCGTTCTCGGCGCCGACCCGAGTGAAGTTCTGTTTCGTCCACACGAAGGCCAGCGGCGAAACCTCGACGCCAAACACCTGTGAGTGGGCAACCTCGGTGGCCATCGCGAGCGCGATTGCCCCACTTCCGGTTCCCAGATCCACAGCGATCGGCTGCGCGCTGGCGGACGCCGCGAGCGCGTCGATGGCGTACTGGGCGACCTGTTCGGTTTCTGGCCGTGGAACGAACACTCCCGGGCCCACAACAAGCTCGAGGCGCCGAAACGCTGCGATGCCGGTAATGTGCTGCAGCGGCTCGCGGCTCGCCCGCCGTTCCACCATTCCGGAGAGGGCCAGCGCTTCATCAGAGCTCAGGCGGCGGTCGGTCGCGACCTTCGCCTGAACTGCCCCACGACTGAGCCCGAGAATGTGACCGACCAACAGTTCCGCGTCGACGCGGGGATTGGGCACGCCCGCGCCACCGAGCACCGCGACCGCGCGGTCGAGCGCGGCGCCGATAGTGCTATCGATCACCAGTCACTCGTTGCCGAGGTCGGCAAGACGACCTTCCTCGTCGAACGAGATGCACGACTGGATCACCGGTTCCAGAGCCCCGTTCATCACCTGATCCAGGTTGTAGGACTTGTACCCCGTGCGGTGGTCCGCGATGCGGTTCTCCGGAAAGTTGTAGGTGCGGATGCGCTCGGAGCGATCCATCGTGCGGATCTGGCTCTTGCGATATTCGCTGGCCTCCGCATCCGCCTCTTCTTGGTAGCGGGCGAGAATGCGGGCGCGGAGCACGCGCATGCCGGCCTCGCGGTTCTGCAACTGTGACTTTTCGTTTTGCATCGCTACGACGATGCCGGTCGGAAGGTGGGTGATGCGAACTGCCGAGTCGGTCGTATTGACCGACTGGCCGCCCGGCCCGCTCGACCGGTAAACGTCGATCTTGAGATCGTTCTGGCTGATCTCGACCTCTTCTGGCTCATCGACCTCGGGAAATACCAGAACACCGGCAGCAGAGGTATGGATGCGCCCCTGCGACTCGGTCGCGGGCACCCGCTGTACGCGGTGCACACCGCCCTCGTACTTGAGGTGGGCCCAGACGCCCTCTGCCGGATCGCTTGACGACCCCTTGAAGGCGAGCTGGACATCCTTGACCCCGCCGAGGTCGCTCGAAGTCTGTTCGATTATCTCGGTCTTCCACTTCTTGGACTCTGCATAGTGCAGGTACATGCGCAGAAGATCGCCGGCGAAAAGGGCCGACTCAGCGCCACCCTCACCCATTTTGATCTCCATGATGACGTCACGGGCATCGTTGGGGTCGCGCGGGATGAGCAGCCGTCGCAGCTTCTCCTCCGCCGCCTCCAGTGAGGAAGTCAGTGCCGGAATCTCGGCAGCGAACGACACATCGTCGTCAGCCATCTCCGTGGCCGCGGCAAGGTCGTCGGTCAGGGAACGCCAATCGCGGTATGCCGCGATGATGCGCGACAGTTCCGCGTACCGCCGGTTGACCTTCTTGCTCTTGACCGGGTCTGAGTGGAGCTCTGGGTCGGCTAGCTGGCCCTCGAGCTCCTCAAATTCGGTCAGTAGCTGCTGCACTGACTCGAACATGGCTTAGTCCTCGGTGGTGCCGCTTGCAGTGGGCATTGACTTCTGAATCTGCATGAGGAACTCGACGTTCGAGTTGGTCTCCTTGAGCTTGCCTAGAACAATCTCCAGGGCCTGCTGCTGGTCAAGACCGGCGAGAGCTCTGCGCAACTTCCAGGTCACCTTGACCTCGTCGGGGCCCATCAGCATCTCCTCGCGCCGTGTGCCGGATGCATTGACATCCACCGCGGGGAAGATCCTCTTGTCGGCCAACTGGCGCGACAGTCGCAGTTCCATGTTGCCCGTGCCCTTGAACTCCTCGAAGATGACCTCGTCCATCTTGGAGCCAGTCTCGACAAGAGCAGTGGCGATAATCGTGAGCGAGCCGCCACCCTCGATGTTGCGTGCGGCGCCAAAGAAACGCTTGGGCGGGTACAGGGCCGAGGAGTCGACGCCTCCGGAAAGAATGCGTCCGGATGCCGGCGCAGCCAGGTTATATGCGCGACCCAGCCGGGTGATCGAGTCGAGCAGCACCACCACATCGTGACCGAGTTCGACGAGACGCTTGGCACGCTCGATAGCGAGTTCGGCGACGGTCGTGTGGTCTTCGGCCGGACGGTCGAAGGTGGATGCGATGACCTCGCCCTTAACCGTGCGCTGCATGTCGGTGACCTCTTCGGGTCGCTCGTCCACCAGCACGACCATGAGGTGAACCTCGGGATTGTTCTTAGCGATGGCGTTAGCGATCGCCTGCAAAACGAGCGTCTTGCCGGCCTTCGGGGGCGAGACAATCAGACCGCGCTGGCCCTTGCCGATCGGCGACACGAGGTCGATGATGCGGGTGGATAACGTGGTCGCGTCGGTCTCAAGCCGCAGGCGCTCCTGCGGGTAAAGCGGGGTGAGGCTGCCGAACTCAACACGCCCGGCCGCCTCTTCGATCGGAAGCCCGTTGATGGAATCGATGCGAACGATCGCGTTGTACTTCTGTCGACCCTGATTAGCGTCCCCGTCGCGCGGCTGGCGAATGGCGCCAACGACGGCATCACCCTTGCGCAGGTTGTACTTCTTGACCTGACCGAGCGAGACGTAGACATCGTTGTTGCCGGGCAGGTAGCCGGAGGTGCGCACGAATGCGTAGTTGTCGAGCACGTCGAGAATTCCGGCAACCGGGATGAGCACGTCATCTTCGGTGATTTCTGGCTCGAAGTCGTCGCCCAGGGGGCCGCGCCCGCGCTTGCGGTCGCGGTACCGGTTGCGACCGCTGCGCTCATCGCCGTCGACGGAGTCTGAGCGCTGCTGGTTGTTCTGCCGGTTCTGGTTCTGGTTCTGGTTGCTGGTCTGGCGCTGCTGGCCGTCGGCCTGTTGGCGGTCGCCACCGTTGCCGCGATCGCCGTTGTTTCGGTCGCCACCGTTGTTGTTCGTGTTGCGGTTGCGGTTGCGGCTGCGCGAGTTGCGGCTGGCGCCGGTTTGCTCGGAGTCGGCGTCGTCGCCGGCGGCGTCATCCTGCGAACCGGTCTCAATGTCCGGATTCTCGCCCTGGGCAAGGTCGCCCTGGAGCTCCTGCGGGTCCGAGGAACTTGAGGAGCGGCGGTTCTGACGGCGCTCGGGGGCCGCGGCCGCCGGGGTGCTAACGGCATCGTCGGCGTTGGCGGTGTCGTCGGCTACGGGGGGCTGTGCGGCGGCTGCATCAACGACGGGAGCACCGGCGAGCACTGGGGCCGCGGCGATCGCTTCGGTGTCAGCACTGGTAACGCGCCGAGACGTCCGTTTCTTCACCGCTACGGGGGCCGACACTGCGTCGGGCGCCTCGTCCAGTGCCGGCTCGGTGATCGGCGGCTGCCAGGTCTGGGCCGCCGGTGCCTCGAATGCGGCATCCGCCGAACCCTGGTTGGCGTTGTCGTGCTCTTCGATCGCGTTCACGAGCTCTCCTTTTCGAAGTTTGGATGCGCCGGCAATTCCCCGTGAACTTGCTAGAGCCTGGAGCTCGGCAAGTTTCAGGGCGCTGAGATCGGCGCTGGTGTTGGTGTCAGTCACTGTGTGGATTTCCTTTCCCCGCCCCAAGGGCAATTTGCCTTGAGCGGAGAGCTGATCGCCTCATACATTGTGCGGACCGACCCTGTGGCCGGTGGCCACGTGCCGAGCACACAACGATCCGGTTGAGCCGTCTAGTTGACACAAGGATCTAGTGCGATGAGGTGAGGGTGATGGTGCTACCGGGAATGACGGCTAGGCCGTTGCTTCTACCTGGTGCGTGACCACTGTAGCACCTTTGAAATCAACGGCCAGTAACAGGCACTCCCACGGTTGGGCGGCGTGGCGCTGCACCAACTCGGCCGCCACGAGCCGCTGTGAGGGGTCACTGGCCAGTACCAGGATGGATGGGCCAGCGCCCGAGACGACGGCCGCAAGGCCGTTCGCGCGCAAGATCTGAATCAGAGCGTTGGTCTCGGGCATGGCGCTTGCCCGATAGTCCTGATGAAGCTTGTCTTCGGTCGCTTCCAGCAAAAGCTCGGGGCTTTGGATGAGGGCCGCAATCAACAGGGCGCTGCGCGACAGGTTGAACACGGCATCCGCGTGCGGCACGGATTCCGGTTGCAGGCTTCGCGCCAGAGCCGTCGACATCGTTGCTGCCGGCACACAAACGACCGGGGACACGCCCCGATGCACAATGAGTTTTTTGGCCTTCGGTCCCTCCGGAGTGGTCCACGCGATGGTCAGCCCGCCAAAGAGTGCGGGTGCGACGTTGTCGGGATGGCCTTCGAGCTCGGTGGCCAGGGTGAGTAGGGCATCCGAGTCCATGTCAACGATGCCCTCGAGCAGCCCCTTCGCGGCCATCACACCCGAGACAATCGCGGCACCCGACGAGCCGAGCCCGCGGCCGTGCGGGATCACGTTGTGAGCGTCGAGATGAAGTCCGGGCATCGGGATCGAGTAGTGATCGAAAGCGTGCTTGATCGAGCGCACAACCAGATTGGTTTCGTCGGTGGGAACCTCGCCTGCGCCGACCCCATTCACGTCGACTCGCACGCCGGGCGTGGACGTTACCGTCACCTGGAGCTCGTCATAGAGGGCCAGCGCCAGTCCCAGCGTGTCGAATCCGGGTCCGAGGTTCGCGGAAGTGGCGGGCACCCGAACGGTCACCCGGCGGCCGACGAGGTCGGTCATGCTCGGACCAGCCCCAGAACCGAGGCCACCTCGTCGAGATCAACCGAGACCACTGTCGGCTTCACGTCAGAACCGTCGGCCGTGCGAAGCGCCCATTGCGGATCCTTGAGACCGTGGCCGGTCACCGTCAGAACCACCGTTGCGCCCTTGGGTATTTCGCCGGCGTCTGAGCGCTCCAGGAGTCCCGCAACGCTGATCGCGCTCGCCGGCTCAACGAAGATTCCCACCTCGGCAGACAGGATCCGGTATGCCTCAAGAATCTTCTCGTCGGAGATCGCGCCGAAGTAACCGTCGCTGTCAGCGTGGGCCGCGATCGCGAGTTCCCACGATGCCGGGTTGCCGATTCGGATCGCCGAGGCAATCGTGTCGGGGTCCTTGACAACGTGGCCCAGCACGATGGGTGCGCTCCCCGCAGCCTGGAAGCCGAACATCCGAGGCATCCTGCTGGTTACACCCAGCGCCAACTCCTCCGAGTATCCACGGTGGTACGCGGTGTAGTTGCCCGCATTGCCAACGGGCACAATGTGGATGTCCGGGGCATCCCCGAGCACTTCGACGACCTCGAACGCTGCGGTCTTCTGTCCCTCGATGCGATCGTTGTTGACCGAGTTCACGAGGTGCACTGGGTAATGCTCGGCGAGCTCCCTGGCGATCTCGAGGCAGTCGTCGAAGTTGCCTCGTAGTTGAATCAGTTGACCGTTGTGGGCGACCGCCTGACTGAGCTTGCCCATGGCGATCTTGCCCTCGGGCACGAGCACAGCCGCGGTGATGCCTGCCTTCGCTGCGTACGCGGCTGCCGAAGCCGAGGTGTTGCCGGTTGACGCGCAGATGATGGCTTTCGCGCCATGCTCCACCGCCTTCGAGACCGCCATCGTCATGCCGCGATCCTTGAACGAGCCGGTCGGGTTCATCCCCTCAAACTTGACCCAAACGTTCGCGCCGGTGCGGTGCGATAGGGCGTCGGCGGCGATGAGGGGTGTTCCACCCTCCCCGAGCGTGATGACGGGTGTCGCCTCGGAGATGTCGAGACGATCGGCGTATTCGCGGAGCACTCCGCGCCACTGGTGGGCCACTAACTAACGTCCTTCAACTCTCAAAACGGATACAACGCTCGATACGACTGAACTTGCCGCAAGCGCGGTCACGGTATCGGCGAGGGCTGATTCGATCGCCTCGTGGGTGACAATGACAAGGGTAGCGGTGGGAGCATCGGCCCCGTTGCGCACCGACTGCGAGACGGTCTCTACCGAGACGCCGTGGTCGCTA
>JBBQZJ010000018.1:0-15299 GCA_038207805.1 Actinomycetales bacterium
CCCCCAACTATCGTCGATGGTTGGGCCTCAGCACAGTCGTCTCTTTGGAGGACGAAGGGGGTACAAAAAGGGTACAAAACCGCCGGAAAACCCCGCAAAATCAGGGAGTTACACGAGCGTGGACAACGGATTCGGGGGTACATACTGTCCAGCACTGATGCTTTCGATAGAGCACAGGAGGTAGAACGGTCTGTATCGTCCGTCTTTGGTGCGGATTTCGTTGTTTCGGCCGGCCGATTCCACGCTATCCGCAGAAAGACACCCGTTTGGGGGGCATTATCCCGAGAAACCGCGCCACGCACCCGCGCCGGGGGTCAGCACGCGCCGGATCGGCCGCTGGGTCGCTTGCCACGCCGAGACCCGGGGGGTGCTTTCGACGCCTTGAGCCGCCGCCAATTCCTCTAGCGCTCCCGTGACGACAGCACTCACCGCCGCAATCTCTTCGGCGGTTATGCCCTTCGAAACGATCCGCAAACCGAAGTCGTCGCTCACAGCGGAATGTTCCCGTGCTTCTTCGCGGGAAGGCTCGCGCGCTTGGTTCGAAGGGCGCGGAGGGCCTTGATCACCGCGACCCTCGTCGCGGCCGGCTCGATGACGCCGTCGAGTTCACCCCTCTCGGCTGCGAGGAATGGGGATGCGACGTTATAGGTGTATTCGTTGGCGAGTCGCGTGCGAACCGCCGCAACATCCTCGCCGGCTTCTTCGGCGGCCTTGATCTCGCCGCGGTACAGAATATTAACGGCACCCTGGCCGCCCATCACGGCAATCTCGGCCGTGGGCCACGCGTAGTTGAGGTCAGCGCCCATCTGCTTGGATCCCATCACGATGTAGGCGCCCCCGTAGGCCTTGCGG
Organism: Actinomycetales bacterium; assembly: GCA_038207805.1. Taxonomy (GTDB): domain Bacteria; phylum Actinomycetota; class Actinomycetes; order Actinomycetales; family Microbacteriaceae; genus Rhodoglobus. The sequence goes on from JBBQZJ010000018.1 coordinate 853, forward strand.
GTGATTACGGTGACCAGCGGCACCGTCGCCTCGGCGTACGCGTAGAGGAGCTTGGCGCCACGGCGAATCACCCCGGTCCACTCCTGGTCGGTTCCCGGGAGGTACCCGGGAACATCCACGAGCGTGAGGATCGGGATGCTGAACGCATCACAGAAGCGGAGGAACCGCGCCGCCTTCTCCCCGGCCTCGATGTTCAAAGTGCCCGCCATGGCCTGAGGCTGGTTTGCAATCACGCCGACGGTACGACCCTCGACTCGGCCGAAGCCGACAACGATGTTGGGCGCATACAGCGGCTGAGTCTCGAGGAAGTCACCGTTGTCCACGATGTGTTCGATGATGGTCTTCACGTCGTAGGGCTGATTCGGGCTGTCCGGGATGATCGAGTTGAGTTTGCGGTCCTCGTCGGTGATCTCGAGGTCAACTTCGCTCTCGTAGATGGGATGCTCGGCGAGATTGTTGTCCGGCAGAAACCCGATCAGGGTGCGCGCGTAATCGAGCGCGTCATCCTCGTCGCTGGCCAGATAGTGTGCGACGCCGGAAATCGTGTTGTGCGTGAGGGCGCCGCCGAGCTCCTCCATGCCCACGTCTTCGCCGGTCACGGTCTTGATCACGTCTGGTCCGGTAACGAACATTTGACTGGTCTTGTCGACCATGATGACGAAGTCCGTCAGGGCGGGGGAGTAGACCGCGCCACCCGCGGCCGGGCCCATAATGATCGAGATCTGTGGTATTACGCCGGATGCCGCAGTGTTCCTGCGGAAGATCTCGCCGTACTTGCCGAGGGCGACAACTCCCTCCTGGATTCGAGCCCCGCCCGAGTCGAGCATGCCGATGATGGGCACCCCGGTCTTGAGCGCATGATCCATGACCTTGATGATCTTCTCGCCCGCCACCTCACCGAGCGACCCGCCAAAGATCGTGAAGTCCTGCGAATAGACCGCGACCTGGCGGCCGTGAATCGTGCCGAGCCCCGTGACGACGGCGTCGCCGTATGGGCGATTCTTTTCCATCCCGAAGGCGTGAGTGCGGTGCCGCACGAATTCGTCGAGCTCGACGAACGACCCGTGGTCGAGAAGCTGGTCGATGCGCTCGCGGGCGGTCTTTTTGCCCTTCTTGTGTTGCTTCTCAATGGCCGCCTCACCGCTCGCGGTCACGGCCTCGTGGTAGCGCACCTTCAGGTCGGCGATTCGACCCGCCGTTGTGAACAGGTCGGGGTTCGTCTTGGTCTCATTCGTGGCGTCAGCGTTCACGGAGGTAACTTTACCCGTGGCGCTCGCTCAGGGACGGTTGATCGCCGAGTCCGTCGCGAAGAGGTAGTTTCGGGTGCTCGCGATGACACGGTCGGTCACGACCCACGCCTCGTCCCGCCAGACGTACATCGAGTACTCCGGCCACCGCGTGTTAATGGACTGCGCGAAATCGTTCGCGCTCAGACCGTAGCGGGCTAAATGTCGATCCTCGATCTCCAGAAGCAGGCTCGGCCGATCGCGAGCGATCGTCTGGGTCGCACCGAGCACGACCTGAGGTTCGAAGCCCTCCACATCCACTTTGATGAAGGCGACACGGGAGATATCGTGCTCCATTTGCCACTCATCCACTGTGGTGATGCTGGTGGTCCACTGCCGATTCTTCACCTCGGGGCCTAGCGGGGTCGCCCCCGCCGTGATGTGGGCATGACCGTAGATCGGAAAACCGAACTTGAGCGGCAAGCGCATGGTGCGCTCACCCGATTCGTCACCCACCGCAAAATTGTTGACGTTCACGTGACTGGCACCGATCAGGCGTCGCAGCACTCGCAGGGTTCGTTGCTGGCGTGGATGGGGCTCAAACGAGTCGACGCGCCCGGTGGGCCCAACGAGGTGGGCCAGGGGCAGCGTGTACATCCCGTGAGCGGCTCCCACATCGATGACGCTGTCGCCGGAACGCACGATGCTGCTCAGTCCACGAAGCTCTTGCTCGGCCCAATTAATGCGGGTCGCGATGCGCATCACACGATTCGCGAGCCGCGGCCTCACCGGGGCCGGTGCGGGAAACACGGGCTCGGGGTAGACGTCTATGGTCACGTTCTCTTCCTCGGTAGACCGATCGGTATCCCTGCTCGCCCATCGTAGTAGTCGCGGGCATACGCTGGGGTCATGATGCTCACCGAGAGCCGCGCGATCGCCCCGGACCTGCAGTTTCTCGACGAAGTCGATTCGACCAATGCCGAACTGGTGCGACAAGCATCCGCTGGCCCGGCGCAGGATTTCGCCGTTGTGGTCACGACGAGCCAGACCGCTGGTCGCGGCAGGCTCGATCGGGTGTGGGTGGCGCCACCGGGGCGCACCATCGCCGTCTCGGTGCTCCTCGCACCGGGGCCGATCCCGCTGCACCGATTGGGGTGGATGCCGCTGCTCGCCGGCCTCGCCATGACACGCGCCGTGGCATCCCTCGTCGAAGGTCACGCGGTGACGCTCAAGTGGCCGAACGATGTTCAGGTGGATGGGCTGAAGGTGTCCGGGCTGCTCGCCGAGCTCCTGCCGGGTGGGAATGCCGTGGTGGTTGGGGCGGGGCTCAACCTGACTATGGCGGCCGACGAACTGCCGACGGCCACCTCGACATCGCTCAGTCTGGTCGGCGTGAACGAAGCCGGAATAGTCGACCGGGCGCTGGCCGCCTATCTCGGTGAGCTCCGTCACCGCTACGACTCGTTTGCCTCGAGCGGATTCGACCAGGAGGCGGGGCTGCGTGCGGAAGTTCAGGCGGCATGCAGCACCATCGGCACGGCCGTGCGGGTCGAGCTACCCGGGTCACCAGATCTTCACGGAACCGCGGAGGGCATCGACGACCTCGGTCGACTGCTGGTGCGGCGGGATGGCGAGCTGCTGAGGGTCGCAGCCGGCGATGTGACTCACCTGAGGTATGAATGACGCATGTCCGATGTGCCCGAGCGGGAGCAGGTTGTTGCGCGGTTGAGGCCGCACGCCAGGGCCCTGTTCTGGCCTACGGTCGTTCTCTTTGTGATTGCCGGTGCGTTCGGATATTTCGGCGGCACGTTCTCTGAACCGTGGTTGAACATTGCCGTAGCGGTGATTGCCGCGGTGCTTGTGTTCTCCGGCTGGCTTTTACCCCTGCTGGGCTGGCTCGCCCGCAACTACACGATCACAACGCGACGAATTGTGTTGCGCAGTGGAATCCTCGTGCGGATGCGACAGGAGATACTGCACTCCCGAGTTCGCGGCCTGACCGTGCGCACCGGGTGGCTGCAGGCGCTCTTCGGTAGTGGTGACATCCTCGTCGATATCGGCTCCGGCGCAGCACTCGTGCTCAAGGATGTGCCGTCAGTCGTTTTGGTTCAGGACGCGATACACGATCTCATGGAGTCGAATCGGCGGGAATAACGGGCGCCTGGCGCCGAGAACTGGGCGAGTGAAGCGCGGGAGCCGGTCCGCGAAATACCCAGACCCGGTAGAGCGTGAAACGGAACGCGGTGCCCAGCGCAAGACCAATGACGTTGGTCGCGATATTGTCGGCGAGTGGTGAAGTGAACCCCAGCAGGTAGTGCGAAATCCAGAGGCAGCCGAGCGCGATCCCCATACCGCCCAGACTGACAAGTGCGAACTCGATACCTTCGCGGAGAGCGTGGGCGCGCCTCATGGCTCCAAAAGTCCAGTACCGATTCCCGAGCCAATTCGCAATGATCGCGAGGGAGGTCGAAATCACTTTGGCGAGCACCGGGCCCTCGTGGATGACCTCCGGTGCCAGAACAGTCAACCGCAACAGGTTGAACACCGCCACGTCAATAATCAGACCGCCGAAGCCCACAACCCCGAATCGGGCAAACTGAGCGATGAGGGCGCGCATGGGATCTCCGGGCGTGGGCGAGAATGGTTCGAGCGGTTGGCAGTCTAGCTGCCGCATTCGCTCAGTTTATGAATGAGCACCGGTCACTAGTTGGGAGAGTGGATGCCAGCAGTCGGTGTAATCGGTGGCGGCCAGTTGGCACGCATGATGGTGGGCCCCGCTGTCGAACTCGGGCTCCAGTTGCGAGTGCTCGCCGAGGCGGTCGACAGCTCGGCGGCGATCGCTGCCACAGCCATCGGGGACTATCGCGATCCCGAGACGGTGCTCGCCTTTGCGCAGACGGTGGATGTGGTCACCTTCGACCACGAGCACGTTCCGCAGGAGTTGCTGCGGCAGCTGGTGGCTCAAGGCAGTGTGGTGCATCCGGGGCCGCACGCGCTGCTCTACGCGCAAGACAAACTCCTGATGCGCTCGAGGCTGGCCGAGCTGGGGCTACCCGTTCCCGAGTGGGCCGCCGTGGCATCCGTTCATGACCTCGACGCTTTCATCTCCGCCCACGGTGGCAGGGCGATCGTGAAGACACCCCGGGGCGGCTACGACGGGAAGGGCGTGCGGGTAGTGTCCGCGGGCAAGGAGGCCGCCGATTGGTTCGACGACGACCAGGCGATTCTGGTGGAGGAACTGGTCGAGTTTCGCCGAGAGCTCTCGCAGGTGGTCGCTCGCCGACCGTCGGGCGAGATCGCCCTCTGGCCGGTGGTCGAGTCGATTCAGCGCGACGGCGTGTGCTCCGAGGTGATTGCTCCGGCACCGCACTCCGCGGGCAAGGTTGCGGATGTTGCCGCCGAGATCGCCACCACCATAGCTGAGCAGCTGGATGTGACCGGCGTGCTCGCGGTGGAGTTGTTCGAGACGATCGACGACCGACTGCTCGTCAACGAGCTCGCGATGCGACCGCACAACAGCGGCCACTGGAGCATCGACGGGTCAACGACGAGTCAGTTCGAGCAACACTTGCGCGCGGTGCTCGACCTACCACTCGGCGCGACCGGCTGCCGCGAGCCGTGGAGCGTGATGGTCAACGTGTTCGGCGGTGTAGATCCAGACCGCCACGCGGCAAGCCTGGCGCACGCCATGGCCGATCAGCCGGACGTGAAGCTGCACTTCTACGGCAAGCAGTCGCGCCCCGGTCGCAAAGTCGGGCACGTCACCGCCGGCGGCGAAGATTTGGATGACGTCGTTTTTCGGGCGCGTGCCGCAGCGGCGTTCTTTGAGCAATGACGAATACCCTTGACGGATGACCACCCCACTGGTTTCCGTCGTCATGGGCTCGGACTCCGACTGGAGTGTCATGAGCGCAGCGGCCGACGCGCTGACCGAGTTCGGCATCGCCCACGAGGTTCAGGTTGTCTCTGCCCACCGCAGCCCGGAGAAGATGATCGCGTTCGGCAAGGCGGCCGCCGGGCGCGGCCTCCGAGTCATCATCGCTGGGGCAGGCGGGGCCGCTCACCTGCCCGGGATGCTCGCATCGGTCACGACTCTGCCGGTAATCGGGGTTCCCGTTCCCCTGAAGACCCTCGACGGCCTCGACTCTCTGCTGTCTATCGTTCAGATGCCGGCGGGCATCCCGGTCGCGACGGTGTCGATTGGCGGGGGTCGCAATGCCGGAATTCTGGCAGCGCGAATCGTGGGCTCGGGAGATGCCGCGATCACCGCGAAGCTGGCCGAGTTCGCTAGCAATCTCGAGGCCCTTGTCGATCAGAAGAACTCGGCGTTGAACGCCACCTTGTGAGCGGCACCGTGAGCAGCACGAGCAGCACCATGAGCACGGTGCGCAATCCGGACGCGAACTCGCAAACGGCAATGACCAGACGAGCCTGGTGGCTCGTTGTGTTGAACTTCCTCATTCCGGGCTCCGCGCAGCTCCTGGCCGGCAGCCGCCGGCTGGGTCGCTTCGGCGTCAGGGCCACCTTTGGGCTGTGGTCCCTTGTCGTGATCACTCTGCTCGTGTACTCGCTATGGCGACCAACGTTCATCACTGTGGCGACGCATCCGGTGACGCTCTGGGTTGCTCAAGCGCTGATCGTCATGTACGTCGCTCTCTGGGTCGTCTTGACCCTCGACACCCTGCGTCTGGTGCGTCTGGTCAAGGTCGCCCCGAACGCGAGGGCGCTTGTCGCGGGATTCAGCGTGATCCTGCTGGTGGCACTCGGCGGTGGCAGTGCGTACGCCGTCATGGTTGCCGGAGTGACTAGATCCACGGTGGCCGACGTATTCGCCGGCACGACCGTCGAGCCACCGGTTGACGGTCGCTACAACATTCTGCTGCTCGGCGGCGACGCCGGACCCGACCGCGATGGACTGCGCCCAGACAGCATTTCGGTCGTGAGCGTTGAGGCGTCGACGGGCAAGGCCACGATTATCGGCATCCCGCGCAACATGGAGGACGTACCGTTCGTTGCCGGGTCGCCCCTGGCGGCGGAGTATCCGGACGGCTACGGCTACAACGGCTGCGAGGTGGATGTCTGCCTGATCAACTCGATCTATACCGAGGTCGAGCTTGTGACACCCGAGCTCTATCCCGACGCGGTCGCCGACGGCAGCCAGCCGGGCATCGAGGCCATGAAGGATGCGGTCGAGGGCGTGCTCGGCATCCAACTTCAGTACTACGTGCTCATCGATATGCAGGGCTTTGCCGATCTGGTCACCGCGCTCGGCGGCGTAACGATCGATGTAGCCACCCGCTTACCGATCACTGACGAGGTCGACGAGAACGGTCAACCCTACGGCGACGTGGGTTGGATCGAGCCCGGCGTTCAACTCATGAACGGCACGATGGCCCTCACCTACGCGCGCCTGCGCGCCGGCACAACGGACTACGACCGAATGCAGCGCCAGCGCCAGGTGCAGGAGGCGATAGTGCAGCAGTTCGATCCTGCCAACGTGCTCAGCAAGTTTCAGGCCGTTGCCCAAGCCGGCGCGCAGGTGGTGAGTACCGACATCCCGCAATCGATGCTCGGGTTCTTCGTCGACCTTGCCGGCAAGTCGCGTCAGCTTCCGATCGACACGCTTGAGCTAGTGCCAGAAACCGGAGTCGACCCGGAATATCCCGACTTTGCGTACATCCAGCAGCTCGTGATCGAGGCGCTCGCACCGACGCCAGAGGCGACGAGCACGCCGTAGTTTGAGCGGATTTCGCCGTCGAGGTCGAGGTTCGGACGGATCGGCCCGCGTATCAACCCCGCGAGCTCTCACAGCAGGAGATGCCGAACGAAATCGCGTGGCAGTAGTGGAGTGGGCCTACAGATCGGCGTGCAGTTGCCAGACCTTCTCGGCCGCTCCGCGCCAGGTGTAGACGCCAGCACGGTCGATACCCTCGTGCGTCATCCGCGTGGCCATGGCGGAGTCGGCAAGCACGGCGCCGACTGCTTCGGCGACGCGCTCGGCATAGCCCTCACCCTCGCGATCGACGGCCAGCCCGGCACCAGCGCTCAGTTCGAGGATGGCGGGCGCGTCGGAGTGCACCACCGGCGTTCCGAGTGCGAACGCATCAAGCACGGGCATACCAAAGCCTTCTTCGACGTTCGGGTAGGCGAACACGGTCGCTCGCGAGAGCACGACGGAGAGCTGCGAATCGGTAAGTACTCCGAGCCCCCGCACTCGGGCGTGCGGAACCCCAGACTCGGCGACAGCTGCTGCGAGGGCGGGGTCGTCGGCTGCCGGTCCCACGATGAGCAGGGGCACCGTGGCATCCATCACGGGTAGTTGGTGGATGAGGTGGTCGATCTCGTGTCCGGCATCCAGCCCGCCGAACGCGACAACGTAGCGCTCCGGTAGTTCAAGTTCGGCGGCAATCAGGTCGGCATTCGCGGGCGCACGCAACGCAGTGCTCGGTGCGCCACTGATGACACGAATGCGATCACCGACCGCGGCAATCTCGGTCAACTGGTCGGCCACGGTATGGCTCGTCACGACGATCGCATCGGCGTACCGCTCAGCGCGTTTGACCATCGCTTTGTGCCATGCCACATGGCGCGGGGTGAGCGAGCCAGGGTTTGTCCACGCGATCGTGTCGTGAACAGTCACCGCTATCTGATCGCTCGCGTTGAGTCGATCGTGGCGAGCGAGTGGGGCGAACAGGCTGGGGGCGTGCACGATTCCCGAACCGGGAAGGCGGGTGAAGCCGTGTTGCCAGGCCGCGGTCAGCTCACGGCGCTCAAGCGCGCTCTTGTGCAAGGTCTCGAGTCCGGGGAGTCGCTCCAGAATGCGGGCGTACTGAGGTTCTGTGGATGCGGCAACGAAGGCCTCGACGTCGACGCCGCGGGGTGCAGAGTGGATGAGCTCCCGGGTGAGCTCCTCGGTGTACCGCGCGACGCCACTGGTCGCGGTAGACAGCATCTCGTCAACGATTACGCGCAAGGTTGTCATGCCGCTCCCAGAGCTCCGGTCGCGAAGGCCTCGCGCAGTGCAATGCGCCAGTCGCGCATGGGGTGAAGCCCGACGGCGGCCCAGGCATCATGCCCGAGCACCGAGTACGCCGGCCGTGGGGCGGGCCGCACAAATGCCGAGCTGTCGGTGGGGGTGACGTGCTGTGGGTCGAAGCCGCCGAGCTCGAACACTTCGCGCGCGAAGTCGTACCAGCTGCCGGTGCCACTGTTGGTGCCGTGATAAACGCCGGCCGGGGCATCCGACTCCATCAGTGCGACGAGCTGGGCGGCGAGGTCACGGGTCCACGTGGGCTGACCGACCTGATCGGTCACGACGGCCACGGTCGGCCTGCTGGCAGCAAGAGAGAGCATGGTCTTGACGAAGTTGGGTCCGTGTTGGCCGTACAGCCAGGCCGTGCGCACGATGTATGCCCCATCGGGGTGCGCCTCAAGCACAAGCACCTCACCCTGCGCCTTCGTGCGTCCGTAGGCAGACACCGGATGCCGCGGCGCATCCTCCGCGTACGGAGAGGTCGCGCTGCCGTCGAACACGTAGTCCGTAGATAGCTGCACGATTCGGGCCGCGTGCCGGGCGGCGGCCTCGGCGAGGAGCCCCGCACCGACCGCGTTGATGCGGTGCGCCTGGGGCTCGTGCGACTCGGCGTCGTCCACCCTCGTGTACGCGGCGGCGTTGATGACGACCGTGTGGCCGCTGACGGCGGCGTCGACGGCGTAGGCGTCGGTTACGTCGAGTTCGGCGCGGGTGAGAAACGTGGCGTCCCGGCCAGCGAGGGCGGTGCGCAGATCGGTGCCGAGCATTCCGCCGGCACCGGTCACGAGGTAGCGGGGCGGTGACTTCTGGTGCGGCTGTGTCGTATCGGTCACAGGGCTGCTCGGGCCTTCAGTGGTTCCCACCATTGGCGGTTGTCGCGGTACCACTGCACGACGTCGGCGAGACCCTGAGCGAACGGCACCCGTGGTTCGTAGCCGAGCTCTGCCCGAATTTTGGAGATGTCGACGCTGTAGCGCAGGTCGTGGCCCAGGCGGTCGGCGACCCGATCGACGTACGACCAATCTTTGCCCGTCGCATCCAGCAGCATTTCGGTGAGTTCTCTATTGGTGAGTTCCGTGCCGCCGCCGATGTTGTAGATCTCTCCCGCGCGGCCGTCGGTCAGAACCATCGCGATGCCGCGGGTGTGGTCGTCGACGTGCAGCCAGTCGCGGATGTTGTTGCCCTCGCCGTAGAGCGGAACGTGCTTGTCGTCGATCAGGTTGGTCACGAACAGCGGGATAACCTTCTCGGGAAAGTGGTAGGGCCCGTAATTGTTCGAGCAGCGCGTGATCGACAGATTGAGGCCGTGGGTGCGGAAGTAGCTGCGCGCCAGCAGATCGCTGCCCGCCTTGGATGCGGAGTATGGCGAGTTGGGTTCGAGCGGCCGGGACTCGTCCCACGACCCCTGCGCGATCGAGCCGTACACCTCGTCGGTTGAGACGTGAACGAAACGAGCCGTTCTGTTGCGCAGGGCTGCATCCAGTAGCCGCTGGGTTCCGAGCACGTTGGTCTCGACGAACACGCCCGAGTCGAGCACCGAGCGGTCGACGTGCGACTCGGCCGCGAAGTGCACAATCGCGTCGACGCCCGGCAGAATGCGATCGAGCAGGTCGGCATCACGGATGTCACCGTGCACGAAGCTGTACCGCGCGTTGTCGGCAACTGGGGCGAGGTTCTCGAGGTTTCCGGAATAGGTGAGTGCGTCGAGCACAACCACGTCGGCGCCCTCGAGCCCCGGGTAGGCATCCTCCAGAGTGCGGCGCACGAAGTTGGAACCGATGAAACCGGCACCGCCGGTTACGAGAATCTTCATTGCCTCACCACACACCTATCGATATCAGAACTCCAATTATCATTCGATCGCGGGGGCGGCGTCGCATCGAGGTCGTCATCCGGGCCAGAGCGAGACGATTGCGGATGCCGCGGCCCTCCAGCATCCCGAGAATCCGTTCGAGCTCCGCATGCCGTTGAACCGGAGCGACACGCAACGCCACCCTGGTCAGGAGCACGGCATGATTGCGCAGCCAATGCGCTCGGATGAGGCGCAGCCGGGCGAGGGCCGATCGTGCACCCACGTTCGAGCCCATCACATTGGAGTCGTGTTGGCGGTAGTCGACGCTGGGGTAGCCGTCGATGTGCCACGACCAGCCGTGGCCGCGGGCGATCGCATATATGAGGGAGTCGTGGAAGTCCACTTGGGGCGCCACGTCTGACTCGCGGCGCAGAACCTCGGCGGTAAGAGCCGCAAGGCGCGGCGACAGCAGGAACGTGCATCCCGGCCCCGGGCTCTCGAGCAGGTAGTCCCACTCTCGCTGGGGGTAGTCCTTGCGCACGAGCGTTCGTCGACCGTCGGCGGTGAACGACCAAACGCTCGACGAGACCCCGTCGGCGCCCGCCGCAATGAGCGTGGCGTGCCGCGAAAGCTTGTCGGCACGCCACACGTCATCCTGATCGGCGAATGCCACCAGCTCTCCCGGCCGGGGTTCGTACGCAGCGAGGAGTCGGTAGAAGTTGGCGGCTGAGCCGCCCGCAGTGCCGTCATCGGGGAGCACGGTTAATCGTGGCTCGCTCGCAGCCCGCTCGGCGAGCCATTCGGCGGTGCCGTCGCTGGACCGGTCGTCCATCGCGATGACCCGCACGGTCACTTCGCGCTGATTGAGGATGCTGTCGAGTTGCTCGGCGAGGTACCTCACACCGTTGTGCGTCGCGAGCAGAACGGCCACCAAGGGCGACGTGGCGCTGTTGCGACTGGGTGTACCCACGATGAGCAATGGTAGTCGCCGCGCCCGCGGGTCCCCCAATGGGGGCATGGGGGTACGCGCACCGCTGACGTAGAGTGATGGGGAGGTCCGAGGGGATCACACGACGTGGGGGTACTTCGTGGGGCGCAATCGTAGGGCATTTGTCGCGGTCGGGGTCTCGGCCGTGCTGGCCTTCGGCTTGGGCGTTAGCGGGCCGGCACAGGCAGTCGAACCCGCCGATTCGACCCTCACCGTCTCGGGGCAACTGCTGGTTGTAACGGACTTTGGGGCCGACCTTGCAGGCGACAGCCAGATCGGCGAGCCCGAGCCCGTCTTGACCTATTCCGTCGTGACCGATGACGGCCAACTCATCGCGATCGACGGCATGGTCGTCGCGTCTGCACAAACTGGCGATCGCTTCGAGGGCACAGTAACGATCCCGGATGACGTCGCGTCCGATCTCTCGGTTGCTCCCGGCACCGTGGTCGACGGAGATTCAGGGCTTGGCGCAGATGTCGTGGATGCCGCGAATGCGATCGAGGCACCACTCGTAGTTGACCAGTCGTACGTCGTTGACGCAGCTGTGCAGCCGTCGGCGACCCCCGGCGCGCACACCATGGATGTCGCAGTCGTTTCGGGTGCCATCTCAGGCGATGTCGCCGCACAGGTAGCTGCACTGACCTCGCAGGTCGGCGCCTACTGGGCAGACGAGACCGATGGTGGGATCTCGTCGTTCACCCAGCCCTCGGCTGCCCAGATCCTCGCCAACTCCGGCTGCCCCGCTACAAACACTGCCTACAACACAGTATGGGCGAGTGCCGCGCTAGCCTTCGGCCGCACTGCGAGCGACTACACCAATGGCAACGGCCGACACCTCGTGGTCATCTTGCCCGCAGCCTGCAACGACACCACCGGCACTGGCCTTGGCACCATCGGGTCGAGCCTGCATCAGGGCGGCCTGAACTTCATATCCAACTATTTGGACATAGCTCCTACGACGATCGCCCACGAGATCGGCCACAATCTCGGGCTCGGGCATGGCAACCTGAGCTATTGCGGAACCCTCGCATACGACGAGGGTGCGGGTTGCACTACCTACGAGTACAACGACGTATACAACGTCATGGGCTATGCACTCGTCGATTACGGCGCTAGCCTTCCGGCGCTCCCCGCGTCTCAGCGGGACTACCTCAAGGGCCTCCAAGCGAGCGAGCTTGCCGTACAGGCGCCCACCAGCGGCGCACCCTTGTCCAAGGTCACGTACACCCTGAAGCCAGCATCGGACTCGTCGGGGCTGCGCGGTATCAAGGTCACTGATCCCTTCACCGGGCTGATTTACTATGTCGAGTTGCGGTCGGGAACCGGTTCAGACTCCGGTGCCTTCTATACCCACGGCTATACCTGGAACCTCAACGGCGGCGGCGCCGATGTGATCGGCACGGACACCGGGGTTCGGGTACTCCAACTCGATACGTCGACTCTTGAACAAAAGGGCGCGATGTCCAAGGTTTTCGCCGTGGTGACAAACCCCGCTGCCCCGACGTTTGCCTTTAGCGCTCTACACCCCCCGGAGGGCGGGCGGCCTGCGGAGGACTTCAACTCGCGCTCGGGCGGCCTGCGGATCGTTGTCGACGCGATGACGCCAAATACGACCACACCGACTTCCGCGACCGTCACCATCACAACGGGAGGCTGGACGGGCACCAACGCGCCACCCGCCGTGGCGCGCATCTCCGGGGCTGATCGTTTCGCGACCTCGGCCGAAGTGGCAAAGAAGTACAGCTCTGCGAGCGTGGTCTACGTCGCCAACGGCAGCAACTACCCGGATGCCCTGAGTGCAGCCCCGGCCGCCGCCTACCTCGACGCGCCGCTGTTGTTGACCGGCAAAGACACGTTACCCGCCGCAATCACCGCCGAGATCACCCGTCTGCACCCCAACAAGATTGTGATTGTCGGCGGTACCGCCGTCGTCTCGAACACAGTCAAGGTGGCGCTAGACAGCATCTACGGCGATGACGAGGTCATCCGCATCCCGGGTGCCAACCGCTACGAAACCTCCCGGAACATCACCGATGACGCCTTCTTCGATGTCAGCGCTCCGACCACTACCGCCTTCATCGCCACCGGACTCAACTTCCCCGATGCTCTGTCGGCATCGGCGGCCGCTGACAAGTTCGCTGCGCCAGTCATCTTGGTCAACGGACTCGCGAACTCCGCCGATGCGGCGACCCTTGCGCTGCTCAACAAGCTCCAAGTGACGGAGGTTTACGTCGTTGGCGGCACGGGGGTTATCTCGACGAACCTCATGAACTCGCTGGCGGCGTTCAACCCGACCCGACTGGCCGGTACCGATCGATACAGCACGTCGGTCGCGATCAACACGCTCTTTGCGCCCGGTCCCGTCACAAACGTGTACATTGCCAACGGCACGGGGTTCGCAGATGCGCTCTCGGGCGCGGCGCTCGCAGGTAAGAACAACGCGCCACTGTACATCGTGCCCGGCACCTGTGTTCCGCCGAACGTGCTGACTCAGATGGATGGTCTGGCCCCGTCGAACGCCTGGCTACTCGGAGGAACAGCAGTGCTCAGCACCGCGGTCTCCAACCTCCAGCGCTGCTGAACCAGCGGGGCTTGGGTAGACTCGGGCGGTGCAGATCCGTGAACTCTCCGTGCCCGACTCGTATGAGTTCACACCGATTCAACGGGCGGATGACCGCGGGGTCTTTCTGGAGTGGTACCGCTTCGACAAGCTGACCGATGTCATCGGGCACCCGATTTCGTTGCGGCAGGCCAACACCTCGGTGTCGAAGCGGGGCGTGGTTCGCGGCATCCACTTCGCAGACTTTCCCCTCGGCCAGGCCAAGTACGTCACGGTCACCCACGGTGCTGTCATCGACTACGTGATCGACATCCGGCTCGGGTCGCCCACTTTTGGGCAGTGGGACTCGGTGGTGCTCGACACAGTCGACCGTCGGGCCATCTACATCGCCGAGGGCCTCGGTCACGCATTCGTGGCGCTGACGGATGATGCGGTCGTGAGCTACCTCGTCACCGACACCTACAACCCGGCAGGCGAGCACGCGATCAACCCGCTAGACCCGCAGATCGCGCTCACGTTTCCTGCCGAGGCGGGCGAGCCGCTGCTCTCACCGAAAGACCTCGAAGCGCCGACACTTCAGGAGGCAGAGAAGCTCGGCCTTCTCCCCACCTGGGATTCCGCGAAGGCGTACTACGCCCAACTCAACGAGAAGAGCAGCTGATGCGCGGGATAATTCTTGCCGGCGGGTCGGGATCCCGTCTGTGGCCCATCACCAAGGGCATTTCCAAGCAGCTCATGCCGATCTACGACAAGCCGATGATCTACTACCCACTGTCGACGCTGATGATGGCCGACATCCGCGAGATCCTGATCATCACAACCCCGGAGTACAACGAGCAGTTCAGGGC
>JBBQZJ010000019.1:0-14582 GCA_038207805.1 Actinomycetales bacterium
GCAAGACCGCGCTCATGCGGGTCGAGCACGGGGGCGTCTACGCCGTCGTTGCGTCGCTCGGTGGGGCGCCGAAGCATCCGGTCTGGTACCACAACATCGTCAAACAGCCCCACGTCGAGCTGCAGGATGGCCCGGTCAAGCGTGATTACCTCGCGCGCGAGGTCACCGGCGATGAGAAAGCCTCCTGGTGGGAGCGAGCCGTTGCCACCTGGCCGGACTACGCAAATTACCAAACGAAGACGGAGCGAGAGATACCAATCTTCGTTCTGGAGCCCATGCACTGAAACACCGCCGCAACAAGTTCGCCGTAGGCTCGTGTCATGGCTGACCTCTTCGATGGCTACGGCGCCACCGCGACGAAGAGCCCTGCCACGCCGCCGTGGGATGAGATGTTCGCCACCCCCGGCGAGGCCCGCCCGTCCTACAAAGAGATTCATGCAGCGCTGGCGCAGATGACGCAAGCGGAGCTGCGCGGGCGAACCGACGCTCTTGCCAGCTCGTACCTCGCCCAAGGCGTCACGTTCGACTTCGCCGGTGAGGAGCGTCCGTTCCCGCTGGATGCCGTGCCCAGGGTCATCGATCAGGCCGAGTGGGTTCACGTCGAAGCCGGCATCCAGCAACGCGTTCGCGCTTTGGAGGCGTTCCTCGCGGACATCTACGGGCCGCAGAACGCCGTCAAAGACGGCGTCATCCCGGCCAGGCTCGTCACCAGTTCGAGCCACTTCCACCGCGAGGCGGCGGGTGTTGAACCCGCAAACGGCGTTCGGATTCAGGTCTCCGGAATCGACCTGATCCGCGACGAACAGGGCGCGTGGCGCGTGCTCGAAGACAACGTGCGGGTGCCCAGCGGCGTAAGTTACGTCATCTCTAACCGACGGGTCATGGCCCAAACCCTGCCCGAGTTGTTCGTCTCGATGAGGGTTCGCCCGGTTGGCGACTATCCGCACAAGTTGCTCCAAGCGCTTCGCGCGTCTGCACCGGGCGGCGTAGAAGACCCGACAGTCGTGGTGTTGACGCCGGGTGTCTACAACTCTGCCTACTTCGAGCACACCCTGTTGGCCCGTCTCATGGGCGTCGAACTCGTCGAGGGTCGCGACCTGTTCTGTTCCGGCGGCAAGGTCTGGATGCGCACGACCGCCGGTCCGACCCGGGTCGACGTTATCTACCGTCGAGTCGACGACGAGTTTCTTGACCCGCTGGTCTTTCGCGCCGACTCAATGCTGGGGAGCCCGGGCCTGCTGCTCGCGGAGCGTCTGGGTAACGTGACGATCGCCAACGCGGTCGGCAACGGCGTCGCGGACGACAAGCTCGTCTACACCTACCTTCCCGAGCTGACCCGCTACTACCTGGGCGAGGACGCCATACTGCCGAACGTGCAGACCTGGCGCCTCGAAGATCCCGGCGCGCTCGAGGAGGTTCTCGACCGGCTCGACGAACTGGTCGTGAAGCCTGTGGATGGCTCTGGCGGCAAAGGTCTCGTCATCGGGCCAGCGGCATCCGCGAAGGAGCTGGAGGCTCTCCGCCAGCGCTTGCTCGAAGATCCCCGCGGCTGGATCGCGCAGCCCGTCGTGCAACTCTCGACGATCCCCACCCTCGTCGACGATGGGATGCGCCCCCGGCATGCCGACCTCAGGCCCTTCGCGGTCAACGACGGCACCGACGTGTGGGTCTTGCCCGGCGGGCTGACGCGAGTTGCGCTGCCCGAAGGTGAACTGGTCGTCAACAGTTCCCAGGGCGGCGGGTCGAAAGACACCTGGGTCGTGGGGCAGGATCCGCTGACGGTTACTCGCGACAGCATTCAGGGCCTCGTCGCCGGTCAGGCCGCGGCGACCGAGTCGATCTCGATCATCACCCCGGAGCAGCTCAAGGCGCACGAGCAAGATCATGCGCCGAGCGATCGTCCGCTGGGGCACGGGCAGCAGGAGCAGCAGCAACAACAGACCCTCGGCCGGTCGAGTAGCGAGCGACGCGAGCGTGTCGAAACCCGTGCCGACGATGCCGTTGGTGGGATTTCGATACGGCCTTCGGCCCACTCAATAGGCGACGCCGCAGAAGGCGGTGCTGCATGCTGAGCCGCATAGCCGAGTCGCTGTTCTGGATCGGCCGCTACATCGAACGCTCCGACGGAACAGCGCGCATCCTCGACGTTCACCTCCAGCTTCTGCTGGAAGACCCGTGGATCGAGGAAGACCTCGCGTGCCGCGCCTTGCTGGGCGTCATGGGCAGTGACGTTCCCGAAGGCGTGGAGCTCAACCGGGAGAGCGTGCTCAACATTCTCGCGGTCGACCGTTCGGAGCCGGCATCCATTGCCTACTCGCTCGGTGCCGCTCGGGAGAACGCTCGCCGCGCGCGCGAGATCGTGTCGAGCGAGCTCTGGGAGTGCCTAAACACGACGAGGGCACGGATGCCACGGCGCGTCTCCAGCGACAAGGTGCACGAGTTCTTCGGCTGGGTGCGCGAGCGCTCGGCGCTTGCCGTCGGAATCATCGAGTCGGCCACGAGCCGCGATGAAGCGTGGCAATTCTTCACCCTCGGGCGCAGCCTCGAGCGGGCCGACATGACGGCGCGACTGCTGGCCACGCGCAGCCTCACCGAGGCCAGTGGCCCCAGCTGGACCACCATCCTGCGCTCGTGTGGCGCGTACGAGGCCTACCTGCGCACCTACCGCGGGGTTCCCAGCGCCCGCAACGCCGCCGAGTTCTTGCTGTTGGATCGGCTGTTCCCGCGCAGCATCCTGTTCTCGGTGCGCCGCGCCGAGGCGTGCATGCGCGATATCGAGCCACGCAGTGATCGCGTCGGGGTTTCTGACCAAGGGCTTCGCCTACTCGGCCAGATCCGCAGCGAGCTGGAGTACCGGCCGATCGCCGAGATTCTGGACGACCTGACTCTGCACATGGACAACGTGCAACTCGCGACCAGCGCTGCATCCGAGGCGATCCGACAGCGCTACTTCCCGACTCAGGTGGCGCCGAGTTGGGTCGGTGAGACCACGTGAACCGACTGCGAATCAAGCACATCACGGGCTTCACCTACGGCGGGGATGTCACAGCGTCGTACAACGAAGCGCGCATGCTCCCGATCAGTTCCGACGGGCAGTTGGTGCTGTTCTCCAACCTCGACATCCTGCCCATCTCCAGCCAGCACAATTACGTGGACTACTGGGGCTCCCGTGTCTCGTCCTTCGAGATTCTTACGCCCCACAAGGAGCTGTCTCTCACCTCGACGAGCCTGGTTGAGGTTCGATCGCGGCCGCACAGCGACGACACAATTGGCTGGGACGACCTGGCCAAGATGGTCGAGCGCACGACCGAAACGATTGAGCACCTCAAGCAAACCCGGCGCACCAGCCCGCCGCAGGATGTCGCCAACTTGGCCACAGAGATCGCGGGCAGGTCTGCGGATGCCTGCACTGCCGCGCTCGAGATCGCCACGGCGATCGGTGCTGCAGTCGAGTATATGCAGGGGGTGACGGGCGTACACTCCACGGCCAGTGAGGCGTGGGCCGTGCGCAAGGGTGTGTGTCAGGACATCGCACATCTCGCGCTGGGCGCTCTGCGGTCGGTCGGGATTCCGGCGCGGTACGTCTCCGGGTATCTGCACCCGAAGCCGAAAGCCGAGATCGGCGAGACGATTGCGGGCGAATCGCACGCCTGGGTGGAGTGGTTCTGCGGCGACCAGTGGCGTGGGTTCGACCCCACCAATCTGATCGACATCGGTGACCGGCACGTCATCGTGGGGCGCGGCCGCGACTACAACGACGTTCCTCCGTTGCGCGGAGTCTATGCGGGCCCCTTCGGCTCGAAGCTCTTTGTGACCGTGGAGATCACTCGCGAGAGCTAGCTGGGCGATTGCGTCTTCTCAACCCGATCGAACCCCGCCGACCCATACGATAGATACCGAGCGAGGAGGCTCCCGTGCCGAAATTCAGTGCAGTGCGATCTGATCACTCCTACGTCGATGCCCAGGGCGTCAGCATCAGCTACTACGTGTGGACGGTGCCTAAAGCCAAGGCGGTCATCCAGCTGGCGCACGGGCTCGGCGAGCACGCGTTGCGCTACGAGTATCTTGCCCAGGCGCTCGTCGCCGCGGGGTACAGCGTCTATGCCGACGACCATCGCGGTCACGGGGCGACCGGCATGAAGCAATACAACGGGGACACCACCAAACTCGGCCGCCTCGGTCCCGGGGGGCTGCGGGCCACGATCGAAGCAGTACGTCAGTTCACCTCGATCGTGCGTGCCGCGAATCCCGGACTCCCGCTCGCCCTCCTCGGCCACTCCTGGGGCTCGCTCATGGCTCAAAAGATCATCAATTCCCACTCGGCGGACTATGACGCCGTCGTGCTCACCGGAACCGCGTATCGCACCTTCGCAGACATGAACGGCGGCGATCTTAACAAGGGGTACTCGACTCCCCACGAGTGGCTGAGCCGGGATCCCGCTGTCGCTGCGGACTTTTCGGCCGACCCCCTGGACTTCGTGGCAAACAGCATCAAGCTCTTCGGACTGGCCGACGCCCTTCGCCTGCTCGGTAAGCCCGCGAAGAACTTCGAGCGCGACATCCCGATTCTGATCATGATCGGCAGCGAGGACTCGCTGGGTGGCGAATCGAGTGTTGCCAAACTCGCGTCAGACTACGTAACTCGATCGGGACTGAGCGACGTCGAGGCAATCGTGTATCCGGGCGCTCGCCACGAAGTGTTTAACGAAACCAATCGCGACGAGGTCAACGCCGATCTGATTGCCTGGCTGGACACACGTCTGACGGCATGACCTCAGTCTTCACCGAAATACTCCTGGGGCATTCACCCGGCCGCTTCGTTTGGCGCGATGACACCTGTTTTGCGATACTCACGATCGAGCCGCGCATGCCGGGCCACGCACTCGTGATCCCCATCGACGAAGTGGACAACTGGCTCGACCTGCCCGAGAGCGTGGCGCTACACATCTTCGCCGTCGGCAGAATGATCGGGCTTGCCCAGCGCGAGGAGTGGGGATCCCCTCGGGTCGGAGTGATCTACGAGGGCTACATGGTCGCCCATGCTCACTTGCACGTGTGGCCGTCGTGGACCGTGTTCGAGTACAGCCACACCGGGATCCAGCGCAACGCGCGGCCGGCCGACCTGGATGAGGCAGTGGCTCGGTTGCGGGCCAGGCTCATCTCGCACGGGCACGAGGAGTTTGTTCCGCCGCTGATTCACTAGCCGTTGCAGCGGTGGGTGCGACCGTCGGCCGCTACTCAACCGGCGACTAGTTAGGCTTGCCTAATGCACGGCGAATTCAAGGTGCCCGGCGGCAAGCTCGTGGTGGTCGACTTCGACATCGTCGACGGCGCGATTAGCTCTTTCATGCTCGCGGGTGACTTCTTTCTCGAGCCAGACAGCGCGTTGGCGGTCATCAACTCAGCGGTCAACGGATTGCCGGCGGATGCCACGGCTGCAGACATCAGCACAGCCATTGACTCCGCACTGTCGGCCGACACCACGCTTCTGGGGTTCTCCGCTGCGGCCGTCGCAACCGCGGTACGTCGGGCCGTGCAGAGCGCGACGGGATGGCGGGACTACGACTGGCAGCTCATCCTAGGCCCCGCCCTCGACCCACAGCTTCAGATGGCGATGGACCAGGTGCTTGCCGAGGAGGTTGGCGAGGGTCGACGAAAGCCCACACTGCGCATCTGGGAGTGGGACAAGCCGGCCGTCGTGATCGGCAGTTTTCAGTCGGTCAAGAACGAGGTCGATCTCGTGAACGCGCAAAAGTATGGATTCGAGATCGTGCGCCGTATCTCGGGCGGGGGTGCGATGTTCATGGAGGCTGGCTCCGTGATCACCTACTCGATCTACGCGCCGACCGAGCTCGTGCAAGGCATGAGTTTCGCCGACTCGTATGCATTTCTCGACGAGTGGGTCATCGTCGCGCTTCGGTCCCTCGGCATCGAGGCCACTTACGTGCCCCTGAACGACATCGCGAGCCCGACCGGCAAGATCGGGGGCGCCGCCCAGAAGCGGCTCGGTAGCGGAGCGGTGCTTCATCACGTGACGATGAGCTACGACATGGACGGCGCGAAAATGGTCGAAGTTCTGCGGATCGGCCGCGAAAAGATGAGTGACAAGGGCACCAAGAGCGCGAACAAGCGGGTGGATCCCTTGCGCAGGCAGACGGGGCTCGGCCGGGCCGAGGTTATCGAGAAGATGGTCGCCACATTCCGGGGACTGTACGGTCTCACCCCGAGTGAGATCACCGCAGCGGAGTACGCGAGAGCCGAGCAGCTCGTGTTCGAGAAGTTTGGCACCGAGGCTTGGCTGCAGCGGGTTCCGTGAAACACACTCGAGCATTCGCGCTGACCGCCGGCCTCGCCGTGTTGCTGGTCGGTGGCGTCATCCTGTCGTCAATGACGGGCCAGTTGGCGGTTGGCCCCACGGAAGTGGTCGGCTCGGTGCTGCGCTCGGTCGGCATCCCGAACTCGTGGGCACCCGGCGACCCGATCGTGGAGTCGACGCTGTGGATCGTGCGCTTTCCGCGCATCGCAATGGCGCTCATGGTGGGTGCGGCGCTCGCCGTCGCTGGCGCCGTGATGCAGGCGATTTTCGGTAACCCGCTTGCCGAACCCGGGGTGGTGGGGGTTTCGGCGGGGAGCGCGTTGGGCGCGGCCATCGCAATCGTGCTCGGTGTGACGGCCCTGGGATCGGGCAGTATCGCGATCTTCGCCTTCGTCGGAGGTCTCGGCGCAACGCTGCTGGTGTACTTCGTGTCGCGTGCGAACGGTCGCACCGAAGTTGTCACGCTGCTTCTGACCGGCATCGCGGTCAATGCGTTCGCCGGAGCCGGGCTCGCATCCATGCTGTTCATCGCCGACTCGGGTAGCCGTGAGCAAATCGTCTTCTGGCAACTGGGCTCCCTCAACGGATCCCGGTGGACCGAAGTCGCGATCGTTGCATCTGTCGCTGCTGTCGGCACCGCTGCGGCGATCGTTCTCGGCCGCCGGTTCGATCTGCTCGCCCTCGGTGAGCGCAACGCGCGCCACCTCGGTGTCAACGTCGAGTACCTGCGGGTCGGTTCCATTGTGTTGGTGGCGCTCCTGACCGGGGTCGCGGTGGCGTTCGTCGGCATCATTGCTTTTGTCGGCTTGGTGGTTCCGCACGTTATCCGCATGGCAATCGGACCCGCCCATCGGGCGCTCATCATCGGCAGTGCGGTCGGCGGTGGTGTGCTCTTGGTGTTCTCCGACCTGCTCGCGCGAACGGTCGTGACGGGGGCCGACTTGCCCATCGGCCTGCTCACATCCCTCGTCGGCGGGCCGTTCTTCTTCTTCCTTCTGTTCCGCCAACGTCGACGCAGCGGGGGGTGGGCATGAGCGAGCGGGTGCTCAGCGCCGTGGGGGTTGGCGTGGATCTCGACGGTGTAACCGTGTTAGACGGTGTCAATATCGAGGTGCGGTCGGGCGAGGTGCTCTGCCTCGTCGGGCCCAACGGAGCCGGCAAGTCCACGCTGCTCGGCGTGCTCAGCGGTGAGCGACGCTCGACGCGGGGAACCGTCACCCTCGGCGATCGCGAACTGAGACGGATCCCGCCCGGGGAACTGGCTCGCCTACGAAGCGTTCTCACGCAGGAAAATACCGTGAGCTTTCCCTTCCGCGTGGTCGAGATAGTGGCGATGGGCAGAGCCCCCTGGGCTCGCACGGTCGAGGGCCGCGACGACGTGCGCGCCGTTAGCGACGCGATGGATGCCGCGGACATCCGCCATCTCGCGCGCCGGCGGTACACCGCGCTCTCCGGTGGAGAGCGAGCCCGAGTCTCGCTCGCGCGCGTGCTCGCCCAAGCAGCCCCCATAGTGTTTCTTGACGAACCAACAGCTTCTCTCGACCTTCGTCATCAGGAAGACGTAATGCGGATCGCTCGCCGGCTCGCCGGTGAGGGGCGAGCGGTCGTCGTTGTTCTGCACGATCTGTCGCTCGCCAGCGCCTACGCCGACCGGCTTGCGCTCATCGTCGAAGGGCGACTCGAGGCAATCGGCGCTCCGGTTGATGTGCTGAGTGCGCAGCGGATTGAGCGTGTCTACGGGCTGCCCGTCGAACTTCACCTGGTTGGCGGTCGTCCGGTGGTGGTTCCCACCCGGTCACCGTAGGCTGACCCAGTGGATTGGCTGATCTTCGCGGGAATCGCGGTTGTGCTCGTAGTGCTTGTTGTCGTCGCTCAACGCCAGGGGTGGATCGACCTGAGCAACAAGAGTCGTACCTCCGGCAAGGCGGGAGGCGGCGTGATGGGCATCGGAGACGAGGTGTTCAACCCGTCGAGGTACGAGTCCCAGCTCGAGCTCGACCGCCAGACGATGTTGCCGGCCCCGGCGCCCGTGCCCGGGGATGGTGCGAAGGATGTCTACAAGGGCAGCGTCACGATCGACGTCAGCGACAGCTAGGCGCTGTCGCGAAGCACCATTCGGGTGGGCATGATCCGCTCCCGCTCGGTGGGCTCCCCTCGCAACAGCGCGAGCATCATTCTCGCCATCTCGCCTCCCATCTCGCGGGACGGCTGGTTCACCGTAGTGATACCGATCTCACCACTGATCGCCGCCGAGCTGTTATCGAAACCGACCACCGCTACATCGTCGGGAACTCGGATGCCGCGGTCGCGCAATACGGAGATGGCCCCCGCTGCCATCAGGTCGCTGGCCACGAATACCGCATCAAGGTCGGGCGCGCGCTCGAGCAATTCACGCATTCCCGCCGTGCCGCTAGCCATGGTGTAGTCGCCGTGCACCACTAGATCGGATGACAACCCGCTGGCGCCAACCGCGTCGAGCCAGCCCTGGTGACGCTCGATTGCCGCCTGCATGTTCTCGGGGCCGGCAATCGTCGCGATACGCTGGCGGCCCAGCTCCACCAAGTGTCGAGTGGCAAGCTCGCCGCCCGCCCGATTGTCGACGTCGACGAACGCGTTCTGGTGAATTTCGGGGTGGAACGGACGACCGCCAAATACCACGGGAATTGTCGCGTCGAGGGTGGTAAAAAAATCATCACCCGAGTGATGGGAGACGACGATCGCCCCATCAACATTGCCTCCGAGAAGGTACCGGATGGTCTTCTCGGACGGCGAAGACGGGCTCGCGAGCTGCAAGGTGAGCACGTAGTCGCTGTCCTGGAGCCCTTGGGTGATGCCTTGGACGATCTCCGCGAAGAACGGGTCACCAAAGAATCGGGTCGTGTCTTCGGGCACCACAAGCGCGATAGCCATCGTCTGACGGTTGGCGAGACTGCGCGCCGCGCGGTTCGGCACGTAGTTCAGCCGACCGATCGCAGCTGTGACCGCCTCGGCTACCTCTGGGCTCACCTGTGGCGAACCGTTGACAACCCGCGACACGGTTGACCGCGAGACGCCTGCTTCGGCAGCCACCGCCTCGAGCGTCGGAGCCGCCGGCCGACCGGGCCGATTCATGGACATGGGGGAGAGTCTAGTCAGCAGAAAACGGAAGGGCGCGCCCAGCAATCACGCGGGTGTAAGCGATTGCACTGTCTTTCGGTGTTCTCCGCAGGGTGTCGTAGTCAACTCGCACGATCCCGAAGCGTTTATCGTACCCCCACGCCCATTCGAAGTTATCCATGAGCGACCAGTAGAAGTATCCGGCCACCGGAACTCCCGCGTCGATCGCGTCGAGGATCGCGGCGAGGTGAGCATGGAGAAACGCGACACGCTCGGTATCGTGCACTGCACCGTCCGCCGAAACGACGTCGTCATATGCCGCACCATTCTCGGTGACGGCGAGGGCAACGTGCGCCACCGACGTGTACTCCTCGTTCACCCGGAGGAGCAGTCGGGTAAGACCATCCGGCTGCACTTCCCAGCCCATCGCGGTGGTAGGCAGATCCCGAAGATGCCAGTGCACGTCGTCGGCGGCCGGAAAGGGCGACCGCAAGGCACGCTCAGTCGGTGCGCTCGTCGACATCTCACGTCCGGGCGGTGGCTGCGATCCAACGAGCTCGCCGTGGTAATAGTTGACGCCGAGAGAGTCGATCGGGGTCGAGATGATATCCAGATCCCCGGGCCTCACCACGGTATCGAAGCCCAAGCCAGCGACATCCCGAAGCACATCCGCCGGGTACTCGCCGCGGAAGATCGGGTCGAGAAACCACCGGTTGTACTGTCCGTCGATGCGGCGTGCAGCGTCGAGGTCACCCGGGTCGCTCGGGTCGACGGGATCCGCGACGGTGAGATTGAGGGTGATGCCGAGTTGAAGGTCGGCGTCGCGCGATCGCAACTCCTGCACGGCGAGTCCGTGGGCGAGCAACAGGTGGTGGGATGCCGCCAGCCCGGCGGCCGGGTCTTGTCGCCCCGGTGCATGCTCGCCCCCGATATAGCTGAGGAACGACGAACACCACGGCTCGTTGAGCGTGGTCCAGGCGGAAACACGGTCACCGAGGGCATCGTGCACGCTTGCCGCGTAGTCGGCGAAGAGGTATGAGGTGTCCCGATTGGTCCAGCCGCCCCTGTTTTCGAGGGCCTGCGGAAGGTCCCAGTGATACAACGTCAACCACGGCGTGATGCCCTTGGCCAGCAGCTCGTCAACGAGGCGGGAGTAGAAGTCGAGGCCCCGGGCGTTCACCGGGCCACCGTCGGGGCGCACCCGCGACCACGAAGTCGAGAAGCGGTAGGTCTGCAGTCCGAGTTCGGCCATGAGCGCGACGTCGTCACGGTAGCGGTGGTAGTGGTCGCAGGCAACATCCCCATTGTCCGCGTTGATCACCGCGCCCGGAACTCGACAGAACGTGTCCCAGATCGAGTCCGTTCGGCCGTCTTCGTGTGCTGCACCCTCGATCTGGAAGGCGGCAGTGGCCGCCCCGAACAGAAAGCCTTCGGGAAAAGGGCGGGGAGCGCTGGGTGGCATCCGGGCGGACTCCTCTTTCAGAACTGGGCTCACAGAACTATCCCTTGACCGCGCCGGCCATGATCCCGGTCACCAACTGCTTGCCTGCGAAAATGAACAACAGCAGCAGCGGCACGGTGGCCAGAACCACCCCAGCGAGCACGATCGAGTAGTCGACGAAGTAGTTCGACTGCAACAACGATAGTGCCACCGGCAGGGTCGGATTCTGTCGGTCGAGAACAATGAACGGCCAGAAGAAGTTGTTCCAAGCACCGACGAACGTGAACAAGAAGAGCATCGCGGCAGCGGGTCGAGCGGCGGGCATTCCGACGGTCCAGAACGTGCGAATCATGTTCGCACCATCGATTCGGGCGGCCTCAATGAGCTCATCGGGCACTGCTTGGCGAAGGTACTGGGTCATCCAGAACACCCCGAACGCGCTCGTGAGCGCAGGGATGATGATCGCGCCGATCTGGCCGGTCCAGCCCAGGTCGGAGAACAGCAGGTACAGCGGCACCACCCCGAGCTGCTGCGGAACCGCCATCGTCGCCACGACGAACCCGAGCAGCACCGGTCCGCCGACGAACCGCAGCTTCGCAAACGCCCAGCCAGCGAGCGCGGAGGTGACCACGACGGCGGCGGCGATGAGGAAAGACGAGTAGATCGAGTTCCACAGCGCTGCCCAGAAGTTGACCGCGGGATTCGAGACCACGGCGAGTGCGTTGTCGATGAAGTTGCCGCCCGGCCACCAGGGGCGCTGGCGCAGTGACGAGGCATCCCCCGACCCAATAATGAAAGACCAGTACAGGGGGAAGGCCGCGCTGAGGAACACGACCCCCAGCGCGATGTACACCCGAGCACCGGGACGCGAGCCGCGGATACGGGTGGTTCGCTGGCGACGTGACCTGCCGGAGCGGGCCTCTTCTCCTACCGCGGCCTGTGATTCGCTCATCGCGCCACCGCTTTTCTCGTGCGGCGGGCCGTAGTGACGCCCCGCTTGCCGTCGTCGCGCACGAGGGTGCGGGTAATGAGCAGATTGATCAGCCCGATCGCAACGATGATGATGAACAAGATCCAGGCCATTGCGGCCGCCCGGCCGAAGTTGTACTGACCCCAGCCGATGTCATAGAGATACAGGGTGATTGTCAGCCACTGCTGACCGGCCCCGCCGCGGCCGAACTGGTCGAAAACGCGCGGCTCGTCGAAGATCTGGAGCCCCCCGATAGTCGAGGTGATGATGACGAAGATCAGGGTCGGCTTGAGCGACGGGAGTGTGATGCTAATGAACTGGCGAAAGACACCGGCTCCATCTACGGTCGCCGCTTCGTAGTACTCGCGATTGACCGCCTGCATCGCGGCGAGCAGGATAAGCGCGTTGTAGCCGGTCCAGCGGTAATTCACCATGGTCGCGATTGCAACGTGGCTCCAGAACGGCTCTTTGTGCCATTGGATGCCCGGCAGACCGAGGTCACCGAGCATCCCGTTGACCAGACCGAAGTTGTCGGCGAACACGACGTTGAAGATGAGGCCAACCGCGACGGGGGCGACCACATAGGGCAACAACACGCCCATGCGCCAGAACGTTTTGGCCCGAAGATTACGGTCGAGCATGGCCGCGATGAATAGGGCAAGAAGCAGCTGCGGAATCGTGGAGAGCAGGAAGATGCTGAACGTATTGCGCAGGGCCGTCCAGAAGTGCGGTTGCTGAAGGATCCAGACGTACTGGTCGAAGCCGATGAACTCGCCGGAGTTGCGAACCAGATCCCAGTCCATGAACGAGATGATCGCCGTGAACGCGATCGGGAAGAGGCCGATGACGATGAACATCAGGAAGAACGGCGAGATGTACAGGTAGGGGGAGAATTTCAGATCCCACCGGCTCATCCGGTGCGAAAAGGACAGAGCCTGGATGTGGCGTGGCTGCTTCACTGCGGTGCTCATGGAACGGCTTTCGAGTGCGTAGCGGGCGGGAGAGGGGAAAGGGTGCGGGCCACATGGTGGCGACCCGCACCCCCACGGGCTAGAAGGCCGAAACCTCGGTCACCCAGGTGTTGTAGCTGGTCGTCTCGTCTTCGAGTCCGTCGAAGACGCGCGTGACCGCGCTTTGAAGGGCATCGTGGACCTGGAAGTACTTCGGGCCCTTGAACGGTGCGACGGTGATCGCTGCTGCGCGATCGGCCAGAATCTCACCGGTAGGAGCCCCATTGAAGTAATCGTTCGTTGCTGCAGCCAGCTCTGAGCTAGCCAGCGCCTCGACCTGGCTCGGGAAGGTTCCCGCGTTTGCGAAGGCCTTCAGCTGAGTCTCCGGGGAGGTCAGCCATGCCGCTAGCTCCGAAGCCGCCTCGACGTGTGCACCGTTGGCGGGGACGGTCAGGTACGACCCGCCCCAGTTGCCGCCGCCGCCGGGGAAGACATCCGCGATGTCCCACCCGGTCACGTCGGGTGCGTTGCCGGAGATGACTCCGAGCATCCAGCCCGGGCACAGCATGGCAGCAAACTCGCCGCTGGCCATCGACGCGAACCAGTCTTCGCTCCACTGACCGGAGTATGCAGAAATCGGAATTGCCTTCTCGACAACCGTTTCGTACGCCGCCTTCACGTCAGCGTTCTCGGTCGCAATCATCGAACCGTCTGTGCCCTCGTAGGTGAGCTCGATCTGGTTGACGATTCCTTGAAGCACAGAGTTCGCCGAGTCGATGAAAGGCTTGCCGGTAGCGGCGACGTAGTCGTCGCCGATCGAGAAGAAGTTGTCCCAGTCGCCGTCGAACAGGGCGGCGACTTCGGCGCGGTCGGTCGGAAGACCAGCCGCGGCGAACAGGTCGGAACGGTAGCAGATGCCCTGAGGGCCGATGTCTGTGCCGTACGCGATGAGGTTGCCGGCCGCGTCTGTTGCTGCGGCTTCCTTCCAGTCGAGCCAGCGGCCCTTGAGGTCGGCGGAGACCGGTGCAAGCAGATCCGAGTACTGCATCGCCTCGGTGAACCAGTCGATTTCGACCGCCTCGACGTCGGCCAGACCCTGCTTGCCCAGCTTCTGGAAGAAGTTGGCGCGAGCGTCATTCGAGGTCGCCGCCTTGTTGTGGATGATGGTGACGTCTGGGTGAGAGTCCATGTATTCCTGAAGCAGCTCGTCGGTGTAGCCGAAGTCGTTAAACGTTGCCAGCGTGAGGGTGATGGGCCCATCTGCCGGTGTGTCACCTCCCGTCGCGCATCCGGTTGCTACCAGGGCGATGGTTGCCGCGCCTGCGAGGGCTGCGGTTAATGTGCGTCGTGATGTTCTCACGGTCACTCCTTTGTGTGCGTGGTGGGTGATACCCGAAGGTGTGGGAGCGCTCCCAAATGTGGTGGTGGGAGCGCTCCCACGGGAATCGCGGCTCAGCCTAGGGAGGCGGCACGAGCCTTGTCAAGCTCGGGGTGGGAGCGCTCCCACACAGGGTTCGTGGCCGCAAACGCTTGCGGCGCCCGACTCCCGCGGAAACACGGGGTTCGGACGCCGCACAGATTGGCCGAAAGATTTCTTCCCGTTACGACCGATTCTTGCGCTGGGGCGACGCTTCGGATGCTTCCACGATATCCGCCGACTCCGTCGCAGCAGCGTCGGGCGAGACCATCGCGCCGGCCATTTCGGCAGCACTCTGTGCACTGAGCGCGGCATCCGCTTCGGCGTTCTCCTGAAGAGCGGACTTCGCCCGCAGCGGTGCCGCCTTGAGGAAGAAGCTGAGCACGAACGCG
>JBBQZJ010000020.1:0-14182 GCA_038207805.1 Actinomycetales bacterium
TACAACGCGAAGGCTAGTTCACGAATCCCACAATGACAGAAATAAGGATGATCGCGGCAAGCATCACTATTCCCCAGGCAAAATCGAGCGACGCACCGCCTATTCGCAACGGGGGTACGACCCGCCGTACTGCCTTGATGGGTGGATCGGTCACGGTGTAGACGAACTCTGCCAGCACCAGCCCGAGCCCTCTCGGTCGCCAGCGCGGCGCAAAAGTTCGCACGAGGTCGAGGATGAACCGTGCCCACATCAGCACCGTGAACAGGGTGAGGCCGACGTACAGAACCGTGGCAACGATCGAAACGAGGGTCACCGATAAAGACTAGCTGTGACTTGTCTAGCTGAAGAACGACGCGTCAACGTCGGTCTCTGGCTCACCACGGTCGCCACTGACGGCAACGTGCGCTGGTGACAACAGGAATACCTTGTTGGTGACCCGCTCGATCTTGCCGTACAGGCCCTGGGACAGACCGCTCGCGAAGTCGATGAGTCGACGCGCATCCGGTTCGCTCATTTGCGAGAGGTTGATGATGACGGGGATGCCCTCGCGGAAATTCTCGGCAACGATCTGGGCATCCTTGTACTGGCGTGGATGCACCGTCAGGATCTCGTTCATCTCGGCGGCGGCTCCTCTCTGGGCCGGTCGACGCAAGGGTGTGACCGGCGCGCGCGACCCCGAGGTCGCTTGTGAGTGCGTGAGAGGCGCGACGGGCGCGACGGGCCCGGCCGGCTGGTCGTACTCGTAGTCTTCGTCGGCCAAGCCGAGGTAGACCATCGTCCTGCGCAGTGGGTTGGCCATGTCAATCCTTACCAGTAGATGTGCCGATGGTTCGAGATTAACCGGCGATGGGACGATTTCCCGTGATTGCGGTTCCGATGCGTAGGTGTGTCGCGCCCTCAGCAATAGCCTCGCGAAAGTCTCCCGACATCCCCATCGAGAGCGCTGATGCCTCACCGTGTTGGGTGCGCAACTGTTCTGACAGTGCCCGCAGTCGTGCAAACTCCCGGCGCGGTTCGACGTTGAGCGGGGCGACCGCCATGAGTCCTTTCAGAAGCAACCCATCGGAGCCCACAATTTCGTCGGCCAGGCTTTCGACCTGCGCGGGCTGTGCCCCGCCGCGGTCTGGATCCTCGGTCAGGTTGACCTGAATGAAGACCTCAAGTGGAGCAATCGCAGGCGGACCGGATGTCAAGGCGTCGACGAGGCTCGATCGATCCACGGAGTGCACGACGTCGACATAGCCTCTAACTAGCTTCGCCTTCTTCGACTGCACCTGTCCGACGAAATGCCAGACAGCATCGAGATCGCTCAGTTCCGCAATTTTCGGCTGAGCCTCTTGGTGTCGAGACTCGCCGAAATTCCGAACGCCCAGAGCCCAGAGTCTGCGCACCAGCTCCGCCGGATGAAACTTGGTGACCACGATCGTTGTGATGTCGTGTGGTGCTCGACCGGCGCTTCGTGCGGCATCGGAAATCTCCGCGCTGACGGTCGTCCAGCGCTGCTCAAGATCAGCCATGACTATTTGAGAAAGTCAGGGATGTCCAGATCGCCCTCGTCGTCGTCGAAGCTGCGGTCGATCGGTGTTGTGACCAGCGCTGGCTCGGGAATGCGCGCCGAGTCTGTTCTGTCGCCTGACGGTGCATCGGAGGCTTCGGGAACGATGTAGTTGGTTCGCCGGGTGTCCCGGGACTTGGTCGAGGGTTCTCCACCGTCGAATCCCGCCGCGATCACTGTGACACGAACCTCATCCCCGAGGGTGTCGTCGATGACAGCGCCGAAGATGATGTTTGCCTCGGGATGCACGGCCTCCTGAACCAGCCTTGCCGCGTCGTTGATCTCGAAAATTCCGAGGTTCGAACCACCTTGAATGGACAACAGCACGCCATGGGCACCGTCGATGGATGCCTCGAGCAGCGGCGAGGCAACGGCAAGCTCCGCCGCCTTGATTGCTCGATCCGCTCCTCTGGCCGAGCCGATTCCCATCAGCGCGGAACCCGCGCCCTGCATGACGGACTTCACGTCAGCAAAGTCGAGGTTGATCAGACCCGGTGTTGTTATCAGATCCGTGATGCCCTGCACTCCCGCGAGCAGCACTTGGTCCGCGGTCGCGAAGGCCTCGAGCATGCTAATTCCGCGGTCGCTGATCTCGAGCAGCCGATCGTTCGGAACGACGATGAGGGTGTCGACCTCATTCTTGAGGCTGGCCACGCCGACATCGGCCTGAGCGGAGCGACGCTTGCCCTCAAAGCCAAACGGCTTGGTGACAACGCCGATCGTCAGCGCGCCGATCGATTTGGCGATGCGCGCCACAACCGGGGCTCCCCCGGTTCCGGTGCCGCCGCCCTCGCCCGCCGTGACGAAGACCATGTCAGCGCCGGCAAGCGCTTCCTCAATCTCCTCGGCATGGTCCTCTGCTGCGCGTCTGCCGACCTCGGGGTCCGCTCCCGCGCCGAGACCGCGGGTGAGTTCGCGACCAACATCGAGCTTCACGTCGGCGTCGCTCATGAGCAGCGCTTGGGCGTCCGTGTTGATGGCGATGAACTCGACACCCCGCAAGCCCAGCTCAATCATGCGATTGACGGCGTTTACTCCGCCGCCGCCGATTCCTACCACCTTGATTACTGCGAGGTAGTTCTGGTTTGACGTCACTTCCGGCCTCCGCTGGCTGCTCTGTGTGGGCTGCAGTCCCAACAAACCTTCAACCTCTACTTGAAGATTGAAGTTTTTCTCAGTATGCTTCTCCCCCTGAGATTAGGTCGGTCGTCACCCGCTGAGTTGCAGCCCGTCCAGCGTGTCGGAAACATCCATCGCCCTGCCCGCGACTAGAGCGGACGAAACACGCCGTTGTTGGGGGCCGAGACGTCGAACTCCCCCGGGCGCGTGGGGTCGGTCACAGCGATCAGTGCCGCAAGAAGCTTGGCCTTCTGCGCCGACTGGGTAGCCGACCCCCACGTGACCCGCTGCCCGACGCCACTCAACACGAGCGATACGTCGTCCTGCGTGGTCGCTGATGCGATATCCACCTGCGCGAGCAGGCCCGGGGGCAGAGAAAGCAGCACCTCGACGACGGAGTCGAACTGGTCGCTCGACGTCGATGCTGCACCCACGTCGATGAGGGGAACTCCCGGCGGGCGTTCCGCGGAGGTCTCCACCGTCACGCCGGCCGGATCCACCAGGTTGTACGCGCCGTTGGCACGTATCGTTCCCACTGCCTGACGCTCGACGATGTGAAGAACCAGCGTGTCTGGCGGCACGATCTGGGTCACGTAGCTGCGAATCAGGGGGAACGCCCCGAGCTGCGTGGTCAGCTTGCCGTAGTCGAGCAGAGCCAGCGGAGTTCCCAATTGAGCGTCGACAGCGGACACGACTTCGTCGGAACTCACCCGAGCCGTTCCATCCACTCGAATTTCACGCAGGGCGAGCAGGGGGGAGAAAATCGCCCCCAGCACCAGTGCGACCATCGTTAGCACGGTGCCGACAATCACCGCAAGCGCGAGGCGACGGGTTCGTGCTCGTCTGGTGAACCGTCGAACCTCGGCGCGCTCAAATCGCCTACGTTCCCTCGCGGCCATCCTCAGCTCGGCCCGCGCCGCAGCATCCGGACGTGGGGCCCCAGACGTTGGCCGAGGAGTGGATGCTACCCGCCCCGGTGGAGGAAGGCGCGGCACCGAGCGCGAGACGGTCGGCTGCCGCTGCGGGCGCGCGAGCGGTTCGAATCCCTCGGGTCGCTTCATGGTTGTCAGACCCCGGGTGCCGCGGACGCGGAAGGCGAAGCGAGGGACTGGAGCAACTGCGGCACGATCCGATAGACGTCACCACAACTCAGGGTCATGATGATGTCGCCGTCGCGAGCGAGTGCCGCTGCACGATCGGATGCCTCCTGCCAATTGGGCAGATAGTCCACGTGTGTCTGATCAACAAACCGGTTGGACACGAGTGCACCGGTGACCCCGGGAACGGGATCCTCCCGAGCGCCGAACACATCCAGCACAATCGTGTGGTCGGCGAGCCGCTCGTAGGCTGCCGCAAATTCGCCCGCCATCGCCTGAGTTCGCGAATACAGATGGGGTTGGTGCACCGCGATGATCTTGCCCCCACCGACAACACTGCGCGCGGCGCTGAGTGCGGCGGCGACTTCGGTCGGATGATGTGCATAGTCGTCGTAGACGCTCACGCCGCGCACGACCCCGTGTAATTCGAACCGACGCTCTGTGCCGGCAAACCGAGCGATCGCATCCACCACCGCCGCGGGGGGATAGCCCAGACCAACCAGCACCGCGAACGCACCGGCGGCGTTCAGCGCGTTGTGGTGTCCCGGTACCAAAAGTCGTACCTCGAACTGTTCGCCGCGGTAGGTGAGCCCGAACGAGACCGGACCATCGGTGACGATGGAGTGCACGCGCACATCGGCCCCGGCATGCTCACCGAAGGTCATGACGTGGGGCCGAGTCAGAGCCGACGTCACCCGCACTGCGCCCGGGTCGTCGCTCGAGACGACCACGAGTTCGGCAGCTCTGCCCGCAAACTCGACGAACGCAGCATCAAAGGCGTCGTGACTGCCGTAGTGGTCGAGATGATCCGCGTCCACGTTTGTTATCAACGCAACAGCCGTGTCGTACAGCAGAAAGCTTCCGTCCGACTCATCGGCCTCGACCACGAAAAGTTCACCCGAGCCGAACGCTGAACTGACGCCAAGAGACTGGATGACTCCACCGTTGACGAAACTCGGCTCCTCGCCGAGGGCGAGCAGCGCTGTGATGATCATGCCCGTCGACGTGGTCTTGCCGTGAGCGCCCGCTACGGCGATCAACCGCTTGTGGTTGATCAGCCACGCGAGGGCCTGCGATCGATGCAATACGGGAATACCGCGAGCCACGGCCGCGAGATACTCCGGGTTGTCTGGCCAGAGGGCGCCGGTGTACACCAGCGCGTCGGCGCTAGACACGCCGGGATTTTCTGCCGAATGACCGATAGTCACGGTCGCGCCAAGGGCACGCAGATCCTCGGTGTTGTGATTCTCTGTTCGATCGGAACCCGTTACAGCGTGACCACTCTGTAAGAAAAGTCGGGCTATTCCGCTCATTCCCGATCCGCCTACGCCGACGAAGTGCACCGCGCCGATCTCAGTGGGTAGCGGCATAGAAAGGTCAGGAATGATCATCGCGACCGATTTTACCGTGCAGCGTGCCTGGGCTCGACGCGAGGGCTGCGTCGATCAGGGCCACCATCCGGTTGGTCCCATCCAGCGTGCCAACCGTCGCGATCCGCACCGCCATATCGGCAAGCGTTGCCCGAGCGCGCAGCAAACCAACGAGCTCGCGCGCCACCCAGTCGGCAGTGAAGTCATTGTCGGAGACCATGACAGCTCCCCCGGCCCGCACAGCGCCCAGCGCATTGAACCGTTGCTCACCGTTACCCGAGGCATACGGAACAAACACCGCGGGGATGCCCAAGGCCGTCAGCTCGGCGACGGTAGAGGTCCCGGAGCGACCCAGGGCCAAGTCCGCGACGGCCAGCGCAAGGTCCATGCGATCGCAATACTTCAGCACCAGATAGCCCGGAAGCTTCGGGTCGGTGATCTCCTCGCGGAATTCGCCCGTCACATGGATGACCTGCCAGCCCGTACCGAGAATGCTGGTGATAGACGACGAGATGGTCTCGTTGATCCTTTTCGCGCCCGACGATCCTCCCGTTACGAGCAGAGTGGGCTTGTCAGGAGCCAGAGCAAAGAATGCCCGAGCTTCGATGCGGGCGCTAAAGCGATCGAGCTGCTCGATCTCGCGGCGAAGAGGCATTCCCACCCACACCGCACCTCTAATCGGCGTGCCCGCAAATGCCACCCCGACGAAGCGGGTGAGGCGCGCGCCGAGCCGGTTGGCAATGCCCGGCTTCGCGTTTGCTTCGTGCAGGGCGAGCGGGATGCCCTCGCGCCTGGCCGCCAGATACGCCGGCGCCGATGCGTAGCCGCCGAACCCGACCACAACGTCGACGCTTCGGTCGCGAATCAGCTGCCGCACGATCCCGACGGTCGCGCGCAGGCGCCCCGGGAAACGCAGAGCCGCGGCGTTCGGACGGCGCGGGAATGGCAGTCGGTCAATTGTCAACAACTCGTATCCGCGCTCGGGAACGAGGCGCGCTTCTAGACCCTCCCGAGTTCCGAGTACCAGAATTGTCGCTTCGGGATCACGCTCCCGCAGCCGATCGGCAACCGCCAACAGTGGGTTGACGTGCCCCGCCGTTCCCCCACCCGCAAGGAGGTAAGTGGTCACCGAGGCACTACCCGTCGGGGTGGCCCCGGACGCGGCGTCTGGGGGGTCACGGGCTGCATCCGCTGATCCCGGTCGCTCTGGCGCGCGAACGACAGCACAACTCCGATTCCCAGCAACGTCGCGATGAGAGCTGAACCGCCCGCCGAGATGAGGGGAAGCGGAACCCCGAGAACCGGAAGCAGGCCCAGCACCACGGCAATGTTGACGAAGGCTTGACCGATCACCCACACCATGACTCCGCCTGTGGCAATCCTGGCGAACGAATCACGTGTCGATCTGATGACCCGCACGAACGCAATCGCCAGCACGATGAAGAGGATGAGAACGACGAGCGCTCCGATCAAGCCGAGTTCCTCGCCAATGATGGCAAAGATGAAGTCGTTGTCGGCCTCTGGGAGCCAACTCCACTTGGCCTTCGAGTTGCCGAGGCCGCTGCCGAATAGCCCGCCCGTAGCGAGAGCCCAACTCGCATGCTGCACCTGCCAGCACAGGTTCGAGTAGTCGGCGGCGGTGCATCCTCTGATCCAGACCGCGATGCGTTCTGTGCGCGACGGCGTGGCCAGAGCCATGAGCGCGACGAGCACACTGACGCCGAGCACGGTAACGAAGAGAAACTTCAGTCGCACTCCGCCGAAATACAGGCATCCCACAACGATCATGACGATTATCGACGCGGTGCCGAGGTCTTTGCCCAGGAGCACGAAGAGGATGGCGATTCCGGCGATTGGTCCGATCGGCAGCGCGACGTGCTTCCAGTTTCCCAGCAGATCCTCCTTTGTCGAGAGCACCCACGCGACCCAGACAATGAGAGCGATCTTGACAAACTCGGACGGCTGCATGTTGAAGCCACCGATCGAAATCCAGTTTTGGTTGCCGCCGTACTCGAGCCCGAGGCCCGGGACAAAGACGATCAGCTGGAGGGCACCACCCACCAACAGAGCCGGCCAGGCCCAGCGCTTCCAGAACCGGGCAGGCATCCTCGACGCCACCAGCATCAACGGGATACCGAGGGCCGCCGAGACCGCCTGCCTCGTGAACCTGCCGAAGAAACCATCACCGCCGACACTCGACTCGATGGACGACGACGACAGAACCATGACGAGGCCGAAGGCGACCAGAAACAGGGTTGTCCCGAGTAAGAGAAAGTAGTTGCGGTTCTCAATCGCGAAGATGCGACGAACCGGCACAACGGAGAACGCCGGACGGGAATGCTCAGGTCGAATCGGACCTCGGCGGCCGGTCGTCGGGACTCTGGTCATCTCCCGCGCCTCCCAGATGCTCCCTCACGGCCGAGGCAAATTGCCTGCCCCGGTCCGCGTAGTCGGTGAATTGGTCCATGGATGCCGCAGCCGGCGCAAGCACCACCGCATCTCCAACCTGAGCTACGGACGCAGCGTGCCGCACTGCTTCCGGCATCACTGAACCAGTTTCGGCTGAACTCACTTCGAAAACGGGCACGTCGGGGGCGTGTCGTGCGAATGCCGCACGCACTGCTGCACGGTCGGACCCGATGATTACTGCGCCTCGGAGGCGTGCGGCGTGCGCCGCAACGAGTTCACCGACGTCGACGCCCTTGAGAAGGCCTCCAACGATCCACACGACGGACTGGAAGGCCCCTAATGCAGCCGACGCGGCGTGGGGGTTGGTCGCCTTCGAGTCGTCGACCCACGTGATGCCTCCGACTACCGCGACGATCTCGGTGCGGTGATGGTCGAGGTGGAAGGTGCCCAGGCCCGCGCGAACCTCGGCAGGCGATACTCCGAAAGCGCGGGCGAGGGCGGCGGCTGCCAGCACGTTGGAGACCATGTGCGGTGCAGCCAGCCCCGCATCGGCCAGCTCCCCATGAGTTGTGAGTTCGAGCGCCGAGTTGTGGCGGTCATCCAGAAACGCCCGATCGACGACGATGTCACCGACCATCCCCAGATCGCTAAGCCCGGGTGCGCCTCGGCTGAATCCGATAGCCCGACAGCCCTCCAGTACCTCGGCGTCTTCTACCATCCGCATCGTGGCCCGGTCCTCGTGGTTGTACACGCAGGCAACGCGCGTATTGGCGTACACGGTCGCCTTCGCGTCTTCGTACGCCTCCCGGGAGCCGTGCCAGTCGAGGTGGTCATCGGCGACATTCAGACACACGCTCGCAAGAGGCTGCAGCGCGCCGACTCCGTTGCGGGGCATCCAGTGCAGCTGGAAGCTGGACAGCTCGACGACAAGCGCCTCCCATCCGATCGGATCGCGCACCGCATCGAGAACTGGAACACCGATGTTGCCCACGGCAATTGCGCGATTTCCAGCGGTCACGAGCAAATGTGTGACGAGCTGGGTCGTGGTGGTCTTTCCGTTGGTGCCGGTGACGAGAATCCACTCTGCGGGTGGAGCGACCTTGTCGCGCAACCGCCACGCGAGTTCGACGTCACCCCAGATCGGGATGCCGCTGCTCTTGGCCCACGCCAGGAGTGAGTGGTCGGGTCGGTATCCCGGCGAGACGACGACAACATCCGGGTTGAAGTCGATCAGCCGGGTCGGCACTAGTGCGGGATCGGCTTGGTGCGAGAACTCGGCGCCGATGACCGTAAGCAAATCGATCCGCTCGTCGGTCGCGTGGGCCGCAACGACCAGCACCGAGGCGTGCAATTCGGCCAGGGTGTCGGCTGCGGCGAAGCCGGTCACGCCCAAGCCCAGCACGGCGACTTTCAGGTCTCGCCAGTCCGCGTACCAGCTCGCGAGTTCGTTGAGGTCGCGCACGACTATTGGTTGACCCATTCGAGGTAGAACAGTCCGACGCCGACGGCGACAAACAGTGCTGAGATCAGCCAGAACCGCACGACGACTGTGATCTCGGCCCAGCCCTTGAGCTCGAAGTGATGGTGGAGTGGGCTCAT
Source organism: Actinomycetales bacterium (assembly GCA_038207805.1). Lineage (GTDB taxonomy): Bacteria > Actinomycetota > Actinomycetes > Actinomycetales > Microbacteriaceae > Rhodoglobus. The sequence continues at coordinate 9,150 of JBBQZJ010000020.1, forward strand.
CAAGAAAATGCGCTTGCCCCCGCTGATTTTGAAGTACGCCCGCTGCAGAATGACCGAACCGGTCACGATGAGGAACAGTCCGCCGATCAGAACCAACAGCAGTTCGGTGCGGCTCAGAATCGCCAATGCCGCGAGAGCACCCCCGAGACCTAGCGCCCCGGTGTCGCCCATGAAGATTTGCGCGGGCGACGTGTTCCACCAAAGAAAGCCGATTAGAGCTCCCGCGATTGCTGCAGCAATTATGGCTAGATCGAGCGGGTCGCGTACTTCGTAGCACTTGTACAGCACGCCAAGATCGATGTCCGGGTTGTTGCAGTTCTGGTTGAACTGCCAGAAGCCAATGAAGATGTACGAGGAGATAGCGAAGATTGCTGCCCCGGTCGCGAGGCCGTCGAGACCGTCGGCTACATTCACGCCGTTCGAGGCGCTCACGATGATGAGGGTGACCCAGAATGCAAAGAGGATCCCCCCAATGACGACACCAAATGTGGCCAAGTTGAGCCAGTGAATGTCGCGCACCCCGGAAATCATGGACGACGCCGGCGTGAAGCCGTTGCCGTCGGGAAAGTTCAGCGCTAGCGCAGCAAAGCCGCCCGCCACAACGACCTGCCCCAGAATCTTCGACCAGCCACCGAGTCCGAGACTGCGCTGTTTTCTGGTCTTCAGGAAGTCGTCGAGGAATCCGATCGCCCCAAGCCCGACCATGAGGTAGATCACCAGCAGACCGGAGAGTGTCGGGCGCTGACCAACGATCGCGTGCCCGACAAGGTAGCCAATTATCGCGCCGAGAATGAAGATGATCCCGCCCATGGTCGGCGTCCCACGCTTGGTGTGGTGTGACTGTGGACCATCGTCGCGGATGAACTGGCCCCACTTCAGGCGAGTGAATAGCCGGATGAAGAGCGGTGTAAGCAGAAGGCTGAACGCCAATGCGACTGCACCGGCAATGAGCAGAGCGATCATGCGCTCACCCCCGCGATCCGATCGCCGAGAAAACGCAGCTCCGCCGATCCCGACGACTTCACCAAGACAACATCGCCGTTCCGTAGCTCGTCACGCAGCACATCGTAAGCCTCATCCGCGGTAGCCACGAGCATCGACTCCCCATCCCAGGATCCCTCGAGGCCCGCTGCGTTGTGAATATGGCGGGCCGCGTGCCCCACGACGATTAGTTTCTGCACATTGAGGCGAACCGCCAGTCGCCCGATCCGGTCGTGCTCCTCGTCGGCGTACTCGCCGAGCTCGGCCATTTCTCCGAGTACCGCTACCGACCGCTGATGGCTTCCGACGATCTGGGCGAGCGTCTTCAGCGCAGCAACCATCGAGTCGGGGCTTGCGTTGTAGGCGTCGTTGATGACCACCACGCCGTCGGGCCTGGTCAGCACCTCCCTGCGCCACCGTTCGGCCCGCGACATCGACTCCAGCGCAGGAACAGATTGTTCGATCGAAACCCCGAGAGCGCGGGTGGCGGCGAGCGTCGCCAGCGCGTTCATCACATGGTGCTCACCCAGAATCTGGAGCTGAACTCGCCGCGTTATGCCATCCACCACAAGAGTGAACGCGGTGCCGGTGCTGGTCGCCTCGATGTCGATAGCACGAACGTCCGCGCGCTCATCGAGGCCGAACCACTCGACTCTCGCCCTGGTTTTGCCGGCCATCCGAACAACTCGGTCGTCGTCGGCATTCAATACCGCGATAGCCGACTCGTCTAGTTCGGTGACCATCTCCGATTTAGCGGTCTCGACGGCGTCGGGTCCCCCGAATTCGCCGACGTGCGCGAGGCCGACCTTGAGCACGATACCGATGTCCGGGGACACGATTTCGATCAGCTTCGCGATCTCTCCGATCGCGCTAGCACCCATCTCAACGATTAGAAAGCGCGTGTCGAAATCGATTCCCAGCATCGAGATCGGCGCACCGACATGGTTGTTAAAGGATCCCCACGGCGCGACGGTTGCTCCCTCGCCCTCGAGCACCGCGCGAAGCATGTTCTTCGTCGTCGTCTTGCCGTTTGAGCCGGTCACAGCGATCACCCGGAGGGACCCCCGTGCGCGCACCCGGGCTACGACCTCGCGGGCAAGGGATGCGAGAGCCTGATAGCCGTCACTAACCACAATCTGCGTCACCGGCACTTCGAGCGCTCTCTCCACGACAAGCAGCACGGCCCCCGCTTCGACCGCCGCCTCGGCGAACAGGTGGCCATCGGTTACCTCACCGGGCAGGGCGAAAAAAATCGACCCTTCAACAACCTTGCGCGAGTCGGTGTGGACTTCCCCCGATACCGTCGACGGTGCGTCGTCTGCCGCAACCAGAAGGCCCGATACTGTGGCGGCGATCTCCGCGAGGGTCAACTCGATCATGCCCACCCTGCCTCGTGAAGTGCTCGTCGCGCCTCGTCGCGCGCCGAGAATGGGATCTTTTCGCCGGCGACATCGATGTGATCCTCGTGACCCGGTCCGGCCCACAGTACCGAGTCTCCCGCGCGAGCCATCTGGATAGCAGTTCGGATCGCGAGCCCTTGTGACGCGACCTCGATGACGTTGGCGGGGTCGTCAGCAGCCGCGGCACCGGCGAGCAGGGTCGTGCGAATCGCTTCCGCATCCTCGAACCGTGGGTTGTAGTCCGTGACGATGAGCACATCGGAGCCCTGCGACGCGATTCGCCCCATTTCCTCACGCTTGGATGGATCGCGATCACCGTCGGCACCGAAGACCATGATCAGTCGACCGGACGTGAAGGGACGAATCGCTTCGATGGTCGTCGAAAAGGCGTCCGGGCTGTGGCCGTAGTCGACGTAGACGGCTGGCCCTGCGCCCGATGAGACGCGCTCGATGCGACCGGGAATGAAGGCATCGATTCCGCCACTCGACGCCAGAGCGTGTCCGATAGCCTCCAGTTCGAAGCCCGCCTCAACGAGCATGACAATGGCCAGGCCAGCATTGGCTGCCATGTGGCGGCCGATCACCGGCACCCGGGTCACAATCGACGCGCCGTCTGGTGACGTGAGCTCGAAGCTGGTGTACTCGGCGCGCTGCTCGAGCACCGTAACCGTCCACGCCGCCGGTACCTCCGGTAGCGATGAGATCGTGGTGACCGGGATTCGGGATGCTGCAACGACCCGCTCGCCCCACTCGGTATCGAGCGAGACTACGCCGCGTTTGGCCCGATCCGGGCTAAAGAGTTCGACCTTGGCCGCAAAGTAGGTGTCCATGTCGACGTAGTCGTCAAGGTGATCGTGGCTGAGGTTGATGAAACTGACAACGTCGAAGATGAGTCCGTCGACCCGGTTGCGGGATAACGCCTGGGCGCTCACCTCAATGACAACCGCACGCACCTCGCTCTCCCGCATGCGGGCAAGCAAACCGTGGATCTCGGTCGCCTCCGGTGTCGTGAGGCTGGAGGGCACCGTGAGGGCTCCGATCTTGCGCTCCGCGGTGGTCGAGAGCCCGGCAACCAAACCCAGCTGCTCGGCCATCCCGTGCAACAAATACGACACGCTGGTCTTGCCGTTGGTTCCGGTGATCCCAAACAGAATCGGCGTTAGCTCTTGCGTGCGATACACCCACGACGAAATCGCACCGAGTGCCTCGCGCGGGGACTCCACGACGATGATGGGCAATCCGCTGTCTGCCGCGAGGTCAGCGCCCTCAGTGTCGGTTAACAGCGCGACGGCGCCGCCGTGCTTGGCTTGCGCGGCAAAGCTGGCTCCGTGCCGCTTGAGCCCGTGCAGACCCACGTAGAGGTCTCCCGGCTGCAGATTCGCCGTGCTCAGCGTGATGCCGGTCACTTCCACACCGTCGAGCGAGCCGCGGGTTTCGAGCCCGAACGTCTCGACTAACTCCGAGAGAAACCGAGGCGACGGGTGCTCGGGGCGAAGAATCGAGCCTTCACCGGAACCCACTCGATCTCCAACCTGACTAGTCCATAACCACGTCAGCGGGATGGTCGGGGCCGGCTGCGTCGATGGCGTGACGCGGTACTGCGTCAACGTCTGCGCCATCACATCATGAAACGTCGTAGCAATGGCCCCTGAGGAATAGATGCTACTAGGGATGCCTGCGGTGACAACAACCACGTACTGCGGATTCTCGGCCGGCGCCATTCCCGCGAAGGAGATCACGGCCTGATCGCCATACACGCCGTTCTCGGCCACTTCAGCGGTACCACTCTTGGCTGCGACCCGGTATCCGGGAATAGTGAGCTCAGCGCTGGCCCAGCCCTGGGTGACGACCTGTTCGAGCATCTGGCGAGTCTGCTCCGCTGCCGACTCCGACACCACGCGCGTGCCAGCCGTGGGCGGCAGCTCCGTTACAGTGCCGTCGGGCAGAGTGCAGCCTTCGACCAGAGTCACGGGCATCCGCACCCCGCTATTCGCGATCGTCTGATAGGCACTAGCCACCTGCACGGAGGTAACACTCAACCCCTGACCAAACTGAACGGCGTAGTTGGTTCGCTCGTCCCACTCGTCGGCGGGGTGCACGAGGCCCTCCGATTCGCCAGTAAACCCAACTTCGGTTTCGGCGTTGAAGCCAAATGACGTCATGTAGTCGTGGCGCTGCCGCGCCGACAGCAGGTTCGAGAACAGCGAGATCGCTGTGTTCGATGAGTAGACCAGTGCTCCAGCCAGCGTGTAATTCACGTCGTCGTGGGCAAACGAGTCTTTGATGTATCCCCCGTCGGACAGGTAAAGCCGACCGGGGGCGACGATGGGCGTCGTAGGGGCGATAACGCCGGCATCCAACAACGACGCAGCCGTCACTGCTTTCATTGTGGAGCCCGGCTCGTATGCCCAGCTGAACGCGCGCGAACCGAAGGCAGTGTTGGGCACGCCATCGACGTTGTTGGGGTCGACCGAGGGATAGTCCGCAACCGCCATCAGGTGGCCATCGCTGACCCGCATGACAACTGCAGTTGCCCACTCGGCTCCGAGCTCGGAGTAGGTCTGAGCCATCCGTTGCTGCACGTAAAATTGCAGGTCGCGATCGATCGTGAGCTTCACCGTGCCACCGTCTTTGGGCGCGATAGTTGTTACG
>JBBQZJ010000021.1:0-14119 GCA_038207805.1 Actinomycetales bacterium
GGCCTTATTGAGCGCGACAATTTCGCCGTCTAGCATCGTGTCATCCGGCACCATCGTGGACAGGATTGCGAGCTCGGGGTAGCTGGCGGTCAGATCGATCCCATTGCGACTGATGAGCTGGAGTTGACGATTCTCGATTCGCGCCAGAGCGCGGATCCCATCCCACTTCATCTCGAAGGCCCAGTGGGTGATGTCACCGAGTTCTCCGAGCGCTCCTGGGCTCGCCAACATCGGGCTCGGTAGGCGGTCGGATGCCCGGCGCACCGGCCGCGTTCCACCGATCACCTTGCGACGGGAGTCGGCACGGGCGGTTCGCATCGGCTGCTCCTCCACGCTCTTCATGAGGTGGATGAGCCAGTTGTTCTCGCTCTTCCCGTCTCGGCCCCCGGTCTGAATCAGGGCGTACCGATGCGAGCCGTGCGTCTGCCCGTGCAGCGTCGCAATGACTTCTTTGCCATCCCGCCACTTTTCGAGGTCGTAGGTTCCCCTGTCCCAGATGGTCACGTCGCCCGCGCCGTACTGTCCGGCCGGGATGGTGCCCTCGAACGCTCCGTACGCAAGGGGGTGGTCCTCGGTCTGCACGGCGAGGTGGTTCTTACTCAGCTCAGTGGGCATTCCGTGGGGTATTGCCCAGCTGACCAGCACACCGTCGTGTTCGAGGCGAAAGTCGAAGTGCAGCTTGCGAGCGTGGTGCTCCTGGATGACGAAGGAGTTTCCTGACGTCGACGGGGGCGCATCCGCCGGCACGGGCTCGGGGGTCTTGGCGCCGTCCCGCATGCTGCGATAGGTGGCCAGACGATCATCCGGGCTTCCAATCGCGATGAAGCCGGCCATGCGCTCGGGCGTGGGCTCGAGGGAGGCGAGATGGCCCGAGGTGAGGCCCGCAAGGATGTCGCCGCGGGATTCGATTCTCTTAATCACGTCCCGGTAGTCGAGGTGCGCGAGTGTCGGGCTCGACAGTTCCCGCCAGGTGCGCGGCGCTGCGACCGTCGGGTGCGATCGCCCGCGCAGCGAGTAGGGAGTGATCGTCGTCTTGCTGCCGCTGTTCTGGCTCCAGTCGATGAGCACCTTGCCGTCGCGCAGCGCCTTCTTCATGTCGCTCACGATGAGCTCGGGATGGTCGGCCTCCAGCGCGCGGGCAAGCTCGTGCGCGACCTCGGACACCTCGTCACTGGTCTGCTTTCCATCCAGGGCGCAGTACAGGTGTATTCCCTTGCTGCCGCTCGTGACGGGCATCGGGTCGAGACCCATGTCCGTCAGGATCGCGCGTGCTAGCCGAGCGACCTCGGCGCACTCCCGAAGCCCCGCTCCGGGCCCCGGGTCGAGGTCAAGCACCATCCGGTCCGGATTCTTGCGGACTCCAGTGCGCCCGAACTGCCACTGCGGCACGTGGATCTCCAGTGCGGCAATTTGGCCGAGCCACGTCAGGGTCGCGAGGTCATTGATCAGCGGATAGGAGTTGACGTGGTCGGAGTGCTGGATGTCGCGGCGCAGAACCCACTGCGGGGTGGAACGCTCGTCGAGATTCTTTTGGAAGAACATCTCGCCCGGTTCGTCGCTCGTGCCAACCCCGTTGACCCAGCGCTTTCGGGTTGCCGGACGGTTGGCTGCGTGGGTAATCAAGGCCGCGGAGACGCGCGCGTAGTAGTCGAGAACGTCGGCTTTGGTGGTGCCGGTCTCGGGGTAGAGAATCTTGCCCAGACTAGTCAGCTTGAGTTTGTGGCCGTCGATTGTGACGGTCTGCTCATCGGCTGCCATCCCACAATAATGAGTGACGCGGGGGTGACATTGCTAGGCGTTGTGGTATCTACTTGAGTCCATGTTGGCCCTGTCCAACCGGGAGCGGAGACGGCAATGCGATCGATCTGGAAGGGCGCGATCACGTTCGGTCTCGTGAACGTGCCCGTCAAGGTCTATAGCGCCACAGAGGACCACGACGTATCGCTCCACCAGGTACACGACGCGGATGGCGGCCGCATCCGTTATCAACGTCGGTGCGAAGTCTGTAGCGACGTCGTCGAATTCTCCAACATTGCTAAGGCATTCGATGACGGTGAGCGCACGGTCGTACTCACGGAGGCCGATATCGCCTCCCTTCCGGCCGAGCGCAGCCACGAGATCGATGTTGTTGAGTTCGTGCCGACGGCGCAGGTCGATCCGATCATGTTCGAGAAGAGCTACTATCTCGAGCCCGACTCCCGGTCGGTGAAGGCATACGCGCTTCTGCGACGAACGCTCGAGGAGACCGATCGCACCGCAATCGTGAAGTATGCGCTGCGCCAGAAAACCCGTCTCGGTGCCCTTCGCGTGCGAGGCGACGTTCTCATGCTGCAGTCCCTGCTGTGGGATGACGAGGTTCGCGAGGCGAAATTTCCCTCGCTCGACGAGAAAGTATCGATCTCCGATAAAGAACTCGAGATGAGTGAGGCTCTCGTGAAGAGCTTTGAGTCGGACTTTTCTCCCGAGAAGTTCAGCGACGATTATCAGGAGCAGCTGCGCGAGCTGATCGAGGCGAAGCTTCAGCGTGGTGACGCCGTCGATACCGCGGAAACATTTGGCGACCGCGCCCAGGACGAGTCCGGCGGCGAAGTGCTCGATCTCATGGAGGCCCTGCGGCGCAGCGTCGAGAAGAATCGCAAGGCTGCTGTCGAAAACGCACCGTCGAAAACGCCGAGACCGAAGACGACGGCGAGGGCCTGACTAGGCCCGACGACGCACGCCGATCGGTAGTGCAATCCACGCAGCTGTGATGAGCATGAGCACGATCAGTCCGGCAATGATGCCCGCGGTGCGCCCCAGCACGACATCAAAGATCAGCAACACGGTTCCCGCCAGCGTTAGCGCAACACCCCCCAGTGTGAACTCGAGGATGCGATTCGTCACCCTAACAATCCGGGCCTTGGCATGTTGTCGGAACAGCTGCCGGTGCAGACTTACCGGAGCAAGGCCGAGCGCCGTGGTGAGGGCAGCGACAAGCACCAGTACCAAGTACGTGACCGTCTGGTAGGTACTCATCGTGGCAAACGCCGGCTGAAACGCGACCGTAAGCAGGAAACCAGTAAGGATCTGACTGCCGGTCTGGATCACCCGCAACTCCTGAAGCAGTTCACCCCAGTTGCGCTCCAACCGGTCGTGCTCGGTTTCGATCGAGGAGCCATCGAGCGGCGCGTTCGTCATCCCTTGATGGTAGTAGCGGCACTCGGGCGGGCGCGCCAGAGATGCATTCCCGCATAACTGCGCCACGGCGCCCACCGGGTGGCGTACCGTGCCAGGGTCGGCGCAGTGGCGGGCAATCCGCGGGTTGACGCGCTCTGCCGGAGCACAAGGTCACTCGACAGAAACACGTCGGGATTGCCGAGCACGCGCATGGCGAGGTATCCGGCAGTCCATGGGCCGATGCCCGGCAACGCGGTAAGGTTCGCCGTGAACTCGTCAACGGGCATCCCCAGGTCTAAGCGCAGGTCACCGCTAGCAAGGGCGCGGGCTGTGCCGACGATCGTTGCGATGCGCGACTCCGGTCCGCGGAGCACATCGCGACCGTGTTCGGCCAGCTCGGTAGCTGTGGGGAAGAGCCCATCGGTGCCGAGTTCGCGAGTGAGGCGACCGAGCACGGTGCGGGCAGCGGCCACCGAGATCTGCTGACCGACGAGGGTGCGGATGAGCGCCTCCTCGGCGTCAATCACTCCGGGCAGACGGATGCCTGGCACCGCGCGCACGAGGGGCGCGAGGCCGGGATCGGCTGCCAACGCCTCGTCAATTGCCGCGGAGTCGGCATCGAGATCGAACAGACGGCGAACCCTCGCCACCAGGGTAGACAGGTCCGAAATCGCCTCTAGTCGAGCGGTGCATGCAAGCGCGGTGTCGCCATCCAGCGATATCGACACTTCGGCTCGCCCGCCCGGAAGCCTCACCGCTCGGGCGAAGTAGCTGTCGTCGCCGGCCTCGAGGCCCGACACTGCGTGGCCGGCCAAGAAGCGCATCAGGCCTGGGCCATCAAATGGGGCCCGAGCGGGTAGGCGCAGCGTGATCGAGGTAGCGGTCGCGGTTGTTCGTTCAGGTTCGAGGGGAGTTGGGGAACCGTTAGCGCCTGTCGAGGCTGCTCGGCCTCGACGAGCCAGTGTCCTCAATTGGCTCGGCGTGGTCTCATAGACGCTCAAGATCGTGTCGTTGAACTGGCGGATGCTCGAGAATCCGCTTGCAAACGCGATATCGGCGATGGAGAGATCTGTGGAGGCGAGCAACGTGCGTGCTCCCTGAGCGCGGTGGGCTCGCGCCAAGGCGAGGGGTCCAGCTCCGAGTTCGGCGCTCAGAACCCGCGTGAGATGACGCTGGGTGTAACCCAGTCGAGTCGCTAGGCCTGACACGCCCTCCCGCTCGACAACGCCGTCGCCGATGAGCCGCATCGCGCGGGACGTGAGATCGTCGCTGAGATTCCACTCCGGTGAACCGGGCACGGCGTCCGGCTGGCACCGTTTGCAGGCACGCAGCCCGGCTTCGTGTGCAGCCGCGGCCGTGCGGTAGAAGCTCACATTGCGCTGCAGCGGAGTCATCGCCGGGCAGCTCGGGCGGCAGTAGATGCCCGTGGAGTGGACACCGGCGATGAACTGGCCATCAAAGCGCGAATCTCGCGAGGCGAGGGCTCGATAGCGCTCGTCGAATCGCGAATCCATGATCTGCATCCGTCAATCGTGACATGCGCGGCCGGCACGAACTAGCGAGAATCGGACACCACCACAGACCCTAGAGTTGACGCATGCCTGATGTAGTTGAGCTTCTGCGGAGCGCACTTGGCGACGCTGTGACGGTAGATGAGACGGTACTGCGGGGCGCACGGAGCGACATGTCGGGACACGTTTCACCGTCGGCACCTCTCGCCGTTGTAGCCGCGCGATCCATCGATGACGTTCAGGCGACACTGCGTATCGCATCCGACACGCACACAGCGGTGGTCACGCGGGGAGCCGGGACTGGATTGGCCGGCGGTGCAATTGCCTCCGCGGGGGAGATCGTGCTCTCGACATTGGGCATGGACCGGGTGCTCGAGGTCTCCCAGGACGATGAACTAGCCGTGGTCGAGCCCGGACTCATCAACGGCCAGCTGAATCGGCAGCTGGAGGAGTACGGCCTGTGGTTCGCCCCAGACCCGGCGAGCAGAGCGATCTCCACGATCGGCGGAAACATCGCGACCAATGCGGGCGGGTTGCTGTGCGCCAAGTACGGGGTGACCCGGGATTCCGTATTGGGCCTGAAGGTCGTGCTCGCTGACGGTCGGCTGATCGAGCTCGGCCATCGAACCGTCAAGGGGGTTACCGGGCTCGATTTCACCTCTCTCATGATCGGCTCCGAAGGCACCCTCGCCGTCATCGTCGAGGCGACGCTGAAACTTCGGCCGATCGTCACGGGCGTGCAACCGACGATTAGTGCGATGTTCGAGAGTGTCGAGGATGCCGCACGCGCCTCGGCCGTGATCACCTCGGCGGGCATACGCCCCTCAATCATGGAGCTCATCGGGGAGAGCGCGATGGCGGCGATCGGCGCTCATCTCACCATTGAGCACGCGAGCGGTTCCCAGCTCATCGTGCAGACGGATGGTCCGGGCGCCGAGTCCGAAGCGGATGCGGCACTGGCGATAATTCGATCGCTCGGGGGTGCAGCGGAGCGCTCCAGCGACCGCGAGCACGGCGAGCGACTGTTTGCCCTGAGAAGGTCGTTCCACTCGGCAATGGCCGAGCAGGGAAACGTGTTGATCGAAGACGTCTGCGTTCCGCGCAGCGCGCTGCCTGCAATGTTCGCTGCAATTGGCGATATCGAGCGGCGATACGACCTCAGCATCCCGACCGTCGCGCACGCGGGCGACGGAAACCTTCACCCGAATTTTGTGTACCACGGCGATGTGGTGCCCGACAAGATCTGGGCCGCCGCCGACGAAATGTTTCTCGCGGCGCTTCGGTTGGGCGGCACACTCACCGGCGAGCACGGAATCGGCATCCTCAAACGGAGGTGGTTGCGCGATGAGCTCGGCGACGATCAACTCGATCTGCAGCGCAGGGTAAAGGCGGTCTTCGATCCGCTGGGTATTCTCAACCCGGGAAAGATGCTGTGATGCCGGTGCCCACCGAGCGCAGTACCCTGAGGCCATGACATTTCTGCCCGAGACGCTGTATGCCAGTCTCGGACCGAAACGACGCGCGGCCTGCGATCGACAGTTCGCCGACTGGTTAACCCTTCGAGATGCCGTCGTACCGTTTATCGGGGAGCATGCCACGATGCTGTTTTGCTACGCGATCGCGGAAGAGAGCTCGGCGGTGGCTACTGCCGATTACCTTCGCAGAGCACTCATCGAGACGGGTGAAAACCCCGACGACCCGACGGTCACCGAGGCGGAGCAGGCACTCATCGACTGGGGTCGATCGATCGCACGCGGGCCGGGAGAGGTTTCTGCCGAGTTCCAGGCACAGCTCGAAGGCACGTTCACCGAACCGTTACGAGTGATGTTGAGCGACTTCGGGGCGCAGACCATCGCGGCACACGCATTCGAGCTAGACGCGCGAGCGTCGGTCGGGCACCGGTAGTCAGGCACGAGCGCCGCGGTAGTCTCGTCGAGTGGACCTGATCTGGATGCCGACCGCTGTGACTCTTGCGGTGTGGCTCATCGCGTTCTCGCTTCAGTTGGCCGATCTCGGCACGGCCAAGTTCGACTCGCGTCGTCTGGCCCGCGGAACACGCACACTGGTGCGGCTTCACCCGGTCACCTGGGTTGTGCCACTCGCGGCCGTCTCGATCGTGGGATTCGGCTTAGGTATCGAGTACACCCAGCGACTCCTGTTCGACGATTCGCGCCCTCTGCTGGCAGTAATATTCGCACTCATTCTCGTTGTCGCCCTGGTCGGGGGATGGCTGCTCGTGACAAGCGCCGCCATGACCCCCGCGGCTGACAGCTACCGCGCCATTCGAGACGAGCTCGTCGATTTGCACGGCACGCGAGTTCAGCAAGTTTGGCTTGACCAGCTTCGAGCGCGACTGGAATCTCTTGACGAGGCGATGACCCGCACACTATCCCCGCCGACATTGACCTGGCGTTCGGCAGCGCGATGGACATTTCGGCGACCGCAACGAGTGCTCCCGGTCGTCGCTGCGGTTGTCGTGTTTGTGCTCGCGACGATTGCAGCCACGCGGGATCCCGGGCTCGAGTGGGCGGCGCTAGCGTCCGGCGCTGCGGTGCTGCTCTCGGCCGCACTCTCCGTACTCGGTGCTCGGGCATCCCTGACCCTTCTGGCCGCCGTGAGGCAGACCCAGATTGTGTACCGGGCCGAGGCTGACCAGCTCCTCATCGAGGCGGAAAAGTCCTCGCGGAAGCCCGTTGCCGGCCTCGGCGATCGAGTCACGAGAGCCCTTCAAATCCTGCGCGAACAACAGGGCTAAATTGCAATTCTGATACCCGTCTGCCAGTAGTGTCGTGGGCATGACAAACCCCACCTCGTCAACTCCCGATCACACTGCGTCCGCGGGTGTGACGGCATCGTCTCCGTCGACAGCGCCCGCCCACGTCGCTGAGGCGTCTGCTGGGGCCGCCCGTCCCGGGCTGACATCCGCGCCCCGTCGTCGATCGGGTCTGTTGGCCGTGGCAATCGTAGGAATCCTCGTGCTGTCAGTCGTGATGCTCCTCGTTGTCGTCTATCTGATCGCGGGCCTCGGCGTGGGCGGATTCGCGCTGGGAGGCATCATGGCTCTGGTGCCTCTTGCCGTCGTGTTCTTCGGGGTTCGGTGGATCGACCGCTGGGAGCCTGAGCCTCGTGCTGCGGTTGTGTTCGCGTTCCTGTGGGGAGCCGGTGTCGCAGTTCTGATCGCACTTCTCGTCGGCGCCGAGATCGACAATGTCATCAACAGCTTGGGCGGTCCGGGGGCAGGCTACGAGTTCTTCGGCGCGGCCATTCAGGCGCCCATCGTTGAGGAGACCGGCAAGGGCCTCGGTGTGCTCATCCTTTTCTGGGTAGCCCGCAAACACTTCGATGGCCCCGTCGACGGGCTGGTGTATGCCGCCTGGGTTGCCGGCGGATTCGCCTTCACCGAGAACATCCTGTATTTCGGGTCGGAGCTGCTCAGTCCCGACGGGGCGATTTTTGAGATCTTCCTCATCCGAGGCCTCATGTCACCCTTTGCGCACGTCATGTTTACTGCCTGTACCGGTCTCGCGCTCGGACTCGCGGCACGCCGCACCGGCGCTTTGGGGGCCATCGGATTCTTCATCCTCGGCCTTGTTCCCGCCATCTTGCTCCACGCGTTGTGGAATGGGGCCTTGTTCTTCGTTTCCGACTTCTTCGCCTATTACGCAATCGTTCAGTTCCCGCTGTTTCTTGGCGCAATCGTTCTCGTGCTTTATCTGCGTCGTCAGGAGGCGAAGCTCACCTTCGACCGCCTCAGCGAGTATGCCGCCGTCGGATGGTACAACCCCAATGAGCTACCGGCGCTGGCGACGGCATCCGGTCGTCGGCAGGCGATGGCTTGGGCCAGACGGAACAACAAGGGTGCTCAGATGCGCCAATTGATCAAGGATTCGACGGCGTTGGCCTTCGCTCGGCAGCGCATCATCACGGGTCGTGGTCGTAGCGACGCCGAGGCCGACGAGGCAGCGCTCCTTGCTGCTATTGCCGAGAGACGCGCGAGCGTCGGCGGAATGGGCACGGGGCAGCCGTAGCGGCTGTTGCAGCACCTTCGTCCCACTCGGTCCGAGGGAAACGGTCGTTAACAGACTCATCGCTCAGCGGTGCGGCATTGCCTGCGACTCGACTGAGCGATGAGTTGTACTTCCATCAGGGTCGCACCCCCCACCGGCTGGCGCAATACCCCTGTGCGATTCCGCGTAGACTGGGATGCCGGATTTTTACAGGGGTGAGCGGATGCCGTCAGGCGAATTGGCGAACGAGCGCGAGTATGTCGGCGGGCTTTACGCTCGCTTGGACGAACTGCGGGACGAAGCCCAACGCCAACTCGAGCTGGTGAGGCGGAGCTCTCCAGGCGGCACGCATCAGAATCGCTCGGAGCGCGATGCCTTCGCTCGAATCTACGAAGACCGTGTGCTGCAGCTGCGCCAAATCGACGAGCGCCTCGCGTTCGGTCGGCTCGAACTACAGCCGGGCGCCGACGGTCAAGTCCTGAGATACATCGGACGGATCGGTTTGCGAGACGATGATCATCAGCCCCTGCTTTTGGACTGGCGAGTTCCGCAGGCCCGAGCTTTCTATCAGGCCACCGCTGCTACCCCGCTAGGGGCACGGGCGCGAAGACACCTCCAGAGTCAGGGCCGCGAGATTGTGCGCATTGACGATGAGATCTTCGACCCTGACCTCCTCGATGGGGACGTGTCGGGGCTCCAAGGCGAAGCCGCTCTTATGGCCACGCTCAGTGCGCAGCGCACCGGTCGCATGTCGGACATCGTGGCCACCATCCAGGCCGAACAGGACGCGATCATTCGGTCGGAACTCGCAGGGACACTCGTCGTCCAGGGGGGCCCCGGCACCGGCAAGACCGCGGTTGCGCTTCATCGGGCCGCCTACCTGCTGTATTCGCACCGGGACCGGCTCGCGTCATCCGGTGTGCTCATCGTGGGGCCGTCGCGCTCGTTCCTGCAGTACATCGAGGCAGTGCTTCCGTCGCTGGGGGAGACCGGCGTTGTGCTGGCCAGCGTTGGCCAACTGTTCCCCGGCATGGAAGCGACCGCCGAAGACGAGCCGGCGGTGGCGGCGCTGAAGGGGTCTCTCGAGATGGCGGCTCTGCTGGCCCGCGCTGTGCGCTCGAGACAGGTTCCGCCGACCGAACCACAGGTGCTTGACATCAACGGCGAGATTCTCACCGTTAGCCCGCAGGTCATCCACGCGGCGATGCATCGGGCATGGGAAACCAAAAAGCCGCACAATGTGGCCCGGGTCACCTTCAACAAGGTCGCGCTTTCCACGATCGCGCGACTACTTGCCGACCAACTGCGTGAGCACGGCAACACAATCGAGGACAGCGATCAGGCCTGGCTTCGGGAGGATGTCAGAACGGCAAGCGATGTCAAAGTCGTTCTCAACACAGCATGGCTCCCGCTCACGCCGCACAAGCTCCTGCAGGACCTCTATGCCAGGCCTCAGTGGCTCGCGTCCCTGACTCCGGAATGGAGCTCGCAGCAGCGCGCGCTGCTGCTGCGGGATCGTACGCACCCGTTTACGGTCAGCGACGTCGCCCTGTTAGACGAAGCCGCCGAGTTGCTGGGTGAATCGGATGAGACGGCGGATGCCGATGCCCGCGAGCGAAAGCAACAGCGCCACCGAGACATCGAGAACGCCGAACAAGCGATCCGCAACATGGGCGTAGACGGACTCGTCGACGCGGCGACCCTCGCCGACGGGTTTGAAGCGGCGGTGGAACGGGGAACGACGGCCGAGATCGCGGCTGCCGACCGGCAGTGGGCCTACGGTCATGTCGTAGTCGATGAGGCACAGGAGCTTGCTCCCATGCAGTGGCGACTTCTGATGCGGCGCAATCCGTTGAGGTCGTTCACCATCGTCGGCGATGTTGCCCAGGCGAGCGCGGCGGCGGGAAGCACCAGTTGGGAAGAAGCCCTGAATCCGCACGTGGGCACGAATTGGCGCCTCGAGGAACTAACCGTCAACTACCGCACGCCTGCGCAGATCAGTTCGGTGGCGGAGTCGATGGCGCTTGCTCACCGGGTAAATGTGACCCAGTCGCGCGCGGTGCGCACGAGCGAGTGGCCGGTCGAGGTCGTACGAACGGACGATCTTGCCGCCGGGGTGGTCAGGGCGGTGGTGTCGAACCTAGAGGTCGATCGGTTGGGAACGGTGGGCGTCATTGTCAGCCGGTCGCAGCTCGCCCAGTTGTATCCCGCGCTGGAAGGCGCGTTTGGGGTAGAGGTCGGCCGTGCCTCTGTCGGCCTCACGAGGCGTATCGCGGTGCTCACCCCGACCGAGGCTAAGGGACTTGAGTTCGACGCCGTGATCGTCGCAGACCCGCAGGGTATCGTCGACGAAATGCCGAGGGGTGCTGCGGCGCTGTATGTCGCGATGACGCGGCCAACGCAGCGGCTCCAGCTCGTGACCACCGGCGTGGTCCCTAGCGGTATCGAGTAACAACAGCAACACCAGACACGCTGGCATCATCTGCCCCCCGCAGGGGGATGCCCACAAGTGGGGGTTTGCAGCACATTCTCAGGTTGACACACTGTACCTACGAGCCGCTTCGGGGGAAGCAGGTTCGATCGGGTGCGATTATTCGCAGCGAGTAGGGCCGGAGGCGGGGGAGCCTCCGGCCCAAACTCGTTTTTGGCCCAGAAAGTCCTCCGCGACGAACTACGGGGTGGGCACGATGCAGGGTCGCAGACTACGCGAGCGAGTCGCGGGGCAGTCAGCGATGAACGACGTCGTCACTGCTCAGGCGTTGATGCCGCCCCGTGGCCGTCTCGCCCGCATCTTCGGACTCAACCCTCTCGGCCCCGCCGCCAAACTCTCCTATCGAGCCGCGCTCGGCGAACTCGTCGTCGGTGACGCGCTAGAGCGTCTCGGGCAACGCTGGGATGTGTTGCATGACATACCTTTGGGCAACGACTGGGCGCTCGAGCACCTCGTGATGGGTCCGGCAGGTCTACTGGCGGTGCGAACCGCGAACTTTCGCGACCTCGATGTGATCATCGACGGGGATGTCCTCCTTGCGGCCGGCAAGCCATACGAAGACATAGAGATTTGCGTAGAACAGGCGCAGGCAGCATCCCGCCTAGTGAGCACCGCCACCGGTAGGCCAGTAACGGTGAGCCCCATGCTCGTTATCGTTTCGCCCCGTCGACTCCTGGTGCGATTCGAGCCGAGTGGTGTCGTCGTTGCCACGTCGGCCGACTTAGATCGTGTTCTCTCCCGGCTGCCCAAGGTGATGAGTGGTGAGCGGGTTGCGCAGATCTCCGATCTGGCCGATCTGGAGACGACTTGGCCCCCCGCATCCGATCTTCACGCCGATACCCAGCGTCTGCACCGTGACTTTTCGCTGGTTCGTGCGGAGGTTCGCTCGGCATGGATGGTTCGAGGTGCATGGGTAGTGGCGGCTCTGGCGGTTGCCTACGCTTCGCTCTGGATGCTGGTTGCTGACTTCGTTTGGAAGATGGTGTCCTCGCACTAGTCACACGCCGGTTCCGTGCACACGCACCAGCTAGCTGCCGATGCAGTCCCCCGTGGATACCCGTGCGCTCAGAGACTGGGCCAGTTCAGCGACGGGATCGAGTTCCGCCATCGTCATCGCATAGCCGACATGTGCGGTGTCGGCGCTTTTCGCGAAGATCACGCCGACGACGCGGCCGTCAAGCGCGAGCAGAGGCCCGCCGGAGTTGCCCTGAAGAACGTCGGCGGCGAGCGTGTAGACCTCGCGCGGCTGGGCAGCAGCGCCGTAGATGTTCTCGACCTGAGCGACACCGACGCGCACGACTTCGGCACCGCCGGCTGTGAACGGGCCGCCGAACGGGTAGCCCTGAACTGCGGCGTCCGCACCGGAGGCGAGCGTGGTGCCGAGCGCTAGCGGTGCTGCGCTTAGCCCCGGGACCTCGATGATCGCGAGATCGTCTACCGGATCGAAATACACGACCGATCCCGCGATTGCTTCACCGTTGGGTGCTTCGATGACCGGTTCGGTCACACCGGCGACGACGTGTGCGTTGGTGACTACGCGGTCGTCGGAGATTACGAACCCCGTGCCCGATTGCGACACTCCGCAGGCGTATGCGTTTCCGGTGATCCGAACCACTGATTGTGCTGCGGCGTTCAGAGCGGCGCTTCCCGTATCGAGCTGGGGCACTGTCGGTGTGCTTCCGCCCAGCGCGTCGGAGATGACCGGGATGCCGCTGGTTGCGACGAGTCCGCGCAGCTGGGCGACCCAGACTTCGACCGGGTCTGGAGTCAAACTCGCAATCGTGCGAAGAACAGTCGAACCGGCTATCGCCCTCGATAGCGCAGGGAAGCCGAGCTGACCGACGCCGGCGCCGACGACCGAGGCGATCAGCGCCGCGGCGATGCCCGTCAGAAGTGCCCCGAGCAGTCGATCGAGCCCGCTCAAGGCGCTCTTCTCGATACCTCGGCGAACGCCTCGGCCAATCAGCGAGCCGAGCGCGTGACCCGCGCCCACGAGTAACAGCAGAGTGGCGATTGTGAGCCCGGGACGTATCCACGCCCATGGCACCCAACTTGACACCAGGGGAGCGATGAAGATCGATGCCACGACCCCTGCCACCACGCCGGCAATGACGAAGATGCTCCCCGATAGGCCGGTGCGAAATCCATAGACCGTGTATCCGACAAGGAGGGCCGCCAGAAGCAGGTCGAGCACGAGCACGTCGGACATGGTCCGAGCCTACGCGGGACACAATCGGAAGTACCCGCGATGTCACTCGTGGCCGGGGGACGGCACCACCTGCCACCTCAGCCCCGTAGTGGGGACTGCCGCGCCCGCACACCGCTCGCTACCGTGGTGCTATCGACATTCGGGGGGATTCGGTGACTGACCTACTAATTCGTGAAGTCGGCGCGCAGTCCGGGAGCGGGGGCTCTCGGGCCGAGGCCGCGCCGGTACTCCACGTGCGCGGTGCAGCATACTCGGTCATTGCAGAGTGCCTGCGAATTCAAGCCGATGCGCGCAAGCAAAGCTGGCACGCACGTCTGTTCGGCGTGAGCCCCCTCAGTGATGACGCACGAACGTGGTACCGGGCAGCGGTGGGGCACATCGAAATCGTTCGCGCTCTTCGCACACTCGGAAATCGCTGGACGCTGCTGCATCCGGAGCCGGGCACGTCCGAGTGCGACTACCTCGTGATTGGTTCGGGCGGAGCTTTTGCACTCTCGATCAAGAATCATTCGGGTCAGCGCATTGCCGTCGATTCCGAGCATCTGCTCGTCAATGGTCGGCGCACTAACCACCTTCGGGATGCACGCTTCGAGGCCGAACGGCTATCGAAGCTCCTCAGCACGGAGGCGAGCGAGTCCGTCGCGGTGAACCCCCTCATCGCGATTATTGACCCAGGCTCGCTTGCCTTCGGTAGAAGGCGGCCGCGGGACGTCACCGTGGCCGCTTCCTCCGGCGTGGCGCGCGT
>JBBQZJ010000022.1:0-13831 GCA_038207805.1 Actinomycetales bacterium
CGGCCCTCACGCTGCCCGACGACGTGGTTTGGTGCAACGGTTCTCGGGCGGAGTGGGACGCCATAGTGCAGTCACTTGTCGCCAGCGGCACGCTCATTCGCCTCAACCCGGAACACCGACCGTACAGCTTCCTGGCCCGCAGCGACCCGAACGACGTCGCGCGGGTGGAAGACCGCACATTTATCTGCTCCAACGACAAAACGGACGCCGGCCCCACGAACAACTGGGTGGACCCCACCGAGATGCGTGCGACGCTCACGCCGCTGTTTGCAGGGAGCATGCGGGGGCGCACCATGTACGTGCTCCCCTTCTCGATGGGACCGCTGGGTTCTCGGTTGTCCCGCTTCGGAGTGCAGGTCACCGACTCCCCCTACGTCGTCGCGAGTATGGGCATCATGACCCGGATGGGCAGTGACGTGCTCGCTCTGATGGGGCCCACGACGCCCTGGGTGAAGGCCGTGCACAGCGTCGGAGCACCGCTCGAATTCGGCCAAGATGACGTTGTTTGGCCCTGCAACGAGACCAAATACATCACCCACTTCCCTGAGACGCGCGAGATTTGGTCATTCGGTTCGGGCTACGGCGGCAATGCCCTACTCGGCAAGAAGTCTTTCGCCTTACGCATCGCCTCGGCCATGGCCCGTGACGAGGGCTGGCTCGCCGAGCACATGCTTATCATCAAGGTCACCAACCCGAGGGGGAAGGTATTCCACGTTGCGGCCGCATTCCCCAGCGCCTGCGGAAAGACCAACCTCGCCATGCTCAAGCCGACGATCCCCGGGTGGACTGTGGAGACAATCGGTGACGACATCGCCTGGATGGGCAAGGGGGAAGACGGGCGCCTGCGCGCCATCAACCCTGAGGCGGGCTTCTTCGGTGTGGCTCCCGGCACCGGGTACTCAACCAACCCGACCGCGATGGACACCATGTGGGGCAACACAATATTCACCAACGTCGCTCTCCGCGACGACGGCGACGTCTGGTGGGAGGGGATGACCGATACGGTTCCCCAGCACCTCATCGACTGGGAGGGCAAAGACTGGACGCAAGCATCCGGACGGCTCGCAGCGCATCCGAACTCACGATTCACCGTGGCCGCCCGTCAATGCCCGAGCATCTCGAACGACTGGGATGACCCACAGGGCGTCGTCATCGACGCGATAATCTTCGGCGGCCGCCGCGCGACAAACGTGCCGCTAGTGGTGGAGGCACGGGATTGGGAGCACGGTGTCTACCTGGGTGCCACGATCTCATCCGAGCGCACCGCGGCCGCCGAAGGCACAGTGGGCGAGCTTCGCCGCGATCCCTTTGCCATGGCCCCGTTCTGCGGCTACAACATGGCCGATCACTGGGCGCACTGGCTCACGGTCGGCTCCGAACTGCGAAAGACCGGATCCGTCCCCCGCATTTTCCAGGTGAACTGGTTCAGAAAGGGTGCCGACGGTCGCTTCCTGTGGCCGGGATTCGGAGAGAACTCGCGAGTGCTCGAATGGATTCTGGAGCGCGTCGATGGGCGGGCCGCTGCCACGGACAGCCCGATCGGTTTGCTGCCCGCCGAGGGCACAATGAACCTCGACGGTCTCGACATTGCTGCCGACGATCTCGCCGAACTCTTCGCTGTCGATCCCGTTTCTTGGCGAGCCGAGGCCGATTCCACTGCCGAGTTCTTCGACACCTTCGACGGACGGGTGCCCGAAGCCGTCACACGCCAACTCGAGAATCTGCGTGCTCGATTGGGTGGCCCCAACGTTTCTTGACCGTTCTGCGTCTTAGTAGGTGTGACCTCCACTACTTTTGAGACTACGTCGGCGCGACGGTCCGAACCGGGGAGGCACAGCGTGGCGAACGCGGCACAGCGCTCAGCTCGCACGGATTCCGCCCGGTGGGAAGACGTAGTCACCCGACTCGTTGCCGAACGAGGCGAGGCCCTCACGCGCTACGCCTACCTGATTTCGGGTAGCCAAGATGACGCATCCGATCTGGTGCACGACGCGCTAGTCAAGACCTTCGGCCGGCTCCGCAACGGTTTCACAATCTCGAGCGCCGAGGCCTATGTGCGCCGTGCGATCCTCAACACCTATCTCGACGCCGGGCGGCGAACAACTCGCTGGCGTCGAATCGCGCACCTGACGGCGACTCCCGAAGCCGGCGAGCCGAGGGATGCGGCCACGGAAGCTCGGCTCGACATTCGTGCCGAGCTGATAAAGCTGACCCCACGAGAACGCGCCTGCGTGGTGTTGAGGTACTACGAAGACATGAAGGTCGATGACATCGCCGCGTGCCTCGAGATCAGTTCGGGAGCGATCAAACGCTATCTCAGTGATGCCCTGGCCAAAATGGCGATCTCGCTCGCAGACGAGAAACCTAGCGAAAGAGGCAATCGTGCCCAATGAATCCGACCTGCGTAACCTCCTCGGTGCGCAGGATGTCGTGAGCCGGCTCGACCCCCAGCGGATTGTCGCGCAGAGCCGTCGGCGGCGGCTTCCCCGCCAGATTGGGGCGGGCGTAATCGGAGCCTTGGCCATCGCCGGGTTTGCCGTCGTCGCCGTGCCAAGCCTGCAGAATCAGCCCGGGGCGGAGTCGACCGCAGAGAGCGCCGGCGGGTCATTCGCTAGTGACAACGAAGCCGGTGACACCTCGGCGTCGATCATCAAGCGTGCACCCGCCGAACGGCTAAACCTGTGCGGCGCTCCCTTGGCTGAGGTCGCGCCTTCCTCGCTCGGCCTGCGCCTCGACGTCGCATTTGCCCAGACCGCCTTGGTGGGCTCATCGCCGGTCACGGGGGTTGTGCGGCTCACCAACACCAGCGGCGTCACGGTCTCCGGAACTACGGCAGCCACGCCAGCCATCACCGTCTCTCAGGCCGGCACCACGCTATGGCACAGTCCGTCGCCCGGCGACCTTTCAGCGGTGACCGTGAACCTGGCGCCCGGAGAGTCGCTCGACTATTCGGCAACGTTCGTGCCCGTGCGGTGCGAGCCAGAAGACGACGCCACCGAGCAATTTCGGCCCGGCCTGCCACCGCTCCCGGCGGGGAACTACGAACTCTCGGCCGCTCTGGACTTCGTATCCGACCTGCCACCGACCGATAGCTCGACGGACGAGCTCGAACTCGTGACGGGGCCACGATCCGCGATCGTTCTTCAGTAGGGCAAAAGAAAAGAGCCAACACACCATTGTGTCGGCCCTTTTCCTTAGTGCCATGAACCTAGCGGATGCACGGTGGGTGTCACAAATCGGCGACGGAGCAATAGGATTCGTGTCGAGAACACGTGAGGAGCCATCACCCGTGCGCAAAAGTTGGGTACTGCCAGTCACCGTTATCGCCTCAATTCTTGCGATCGCACCCGCAACTTCGGCGCACGCCGAGGCGCCGTTTGAACTGGGTGGGGCGTACGTTGTGGACCGCGCCGGCGTTCTGGGCGGCGGCGAGGGCGACACCATCATTTCGGCAATCGATTCGCTGTATGAGCGAGCCGGCATCCAGTTGTTCGTGGTGTACGTCGACAGCTTCACTGGATCGGCAGACTGGGCGAACGACACTGCGATTCTTAACCGCTTCGGTTTGAACGACGTACTCCTGGCAGTCGCCGTCGGCGACCGCAATTACGAGCTTTCCACTGACGCGGAATTTAGCCTGTCCAATGCGCAACTCACCGCCGTCGAAAGTGCCATCGAGTCCGAACTGCGAAACGACAACTGGGCTCAGGCCGCCATCGCGGGCGCGCAGACCCTGCAGTCGGAGGCAGTTGGTGTGGTTGGCCCCGCGCCGAGTACCCCCGGTACAACGGACTCGGGAACCGGGGGCGGCATCCCGATCCTCCCCATCATCGGCGGGGTCGCCGTCATTGGTGGCGGGCTGTTCATTTTCTCGCGCCTGAGACGGCGCAAGGCGACCGGATCGCCCACATCGGCACCCGAGCAGATGACTCAGAAGCAGCTCGACCAGAGGGCGGGGAGCCTTCTGGTGCAGCTCGACGACTCACTCAAGACGAGCGA
Organism: Actinomycetales bacterium; assembly: GCA_038207805.1. Classification (GTDB taxonomy): domain Bacteria; phylum Actinomycetota; class Actinomycetes; order Actinomycetales; family Microbacteriaceae; genus Rhodoglobus. The sequence goes on from JBBQZJ010000022.1 coordinate 4,000, forward strand.
GCAGGAACTGGGATTCGCGGTTGCTCAGTTCGGTGAAGGCGCAACACGTGACTTCACCGCAGTGCTCGCGAGTGCCACGGCAAAGGTGCGAGAAGCGTTCGCTGTCAAGCAGAAGCTGGATGACGCACAGCCCGAATCCGAGGCGGACCGACGGGTACTCACGACCCAGGTCATCCAATTGTGCGAGGCGGCCGACGCCGAACTCGACAGTCAGGCCGACGCCTTCGACGCTTTGCGGGAACTTGAGAAGAACGCTCCGGCGGCCCTCGACCAGGTCGTCAAAGACGCAGCGGCCGCCCGTGAAGGATCGGCGGCTGCCGATACGGCTCTGGCCGCCATGACACAGCGATTCGCTACGTCGGCACTAGCCCCGGTGCAAGACAACATCGGGCAGGCTACAAAACTGCTTACCTTTGCCGACTCTGCGGCCGAGAAGGCGTCTGCGGCACTCAAGGCCGGCTCGGTCAGCGAGGCCGCGGTTGCGGTGCGCAGTGCACAGGCGAGTGTCGGTCAGGCGGTTCAGTTGTTCGGTGCGATCGACTCCTTAGCGCGCGATTTGGCCGACGCGGAAGCCAAGCTCGCGGCGGTGGTGGATGACACCACCCAAGACATCGCGGCCGCGCGTGCACTCCCCCAGGACTCGGCAGCCACCGCGCTAGCTCCGGCCATTGCGGCTGCGGAGTCCGCCCTCACCGGCGCGCACGGCTCACCAGGCGATCCGGTCACCGCTCTGGCCAAGCTTCAGCAGGCGAATGCGGCCCTCGATCAGGTCTTCGGATCGACGCGAGACGCGCAGCTGAAAGTTGCCCAAGCCCGTACACAACTCGACGCGACTATTGCCTCAGCACGCGCACAGATCACGAGCGCCGTCGAGTACATCTCGACCAGACGCGGCGGAATCGGGGAGTCTGCTCGCACCCGCATTAGCGAGGCCGATCGCCGGCTGGAGCAGGCGATCGCCCTCTCGCCCAGTGACCCAATCGCCGCACTCGGCGAAGCGCAGGCCGCAAACCAACTCGGAGCGACCGCATTCGACCTCGCCCGCCGTGACGCGGAGAGCTTCGCTGCCCAGACCAACTACCGATCGATGCCGCGGGGATCCGACGGCGCCGACCTCGGCGGACTACTCGGCGGTGTCATCGGGGGCATGATCGGGTCGAACCGGGGCGGTGGAGGCGGATGGTCGAGCCCATCGTCAGGCGGCTCGTACCGCAGCCCAAGCCGAACGACTCGATCGGGCTCGTTTGGCGGAAGTTCACGAAGTTCGGGACGTAGTAGTGGTGGCCGCACAAGCCGTGGCGGTAGGTTCTAAAGTAGGCTTTGACTCGAAACCCTCAATGAAAGGCAGCCAGCCATGGCAAAGCAATCCATCCTTGGACGAATCACCCAACTCTTGAAGGCGAACATCAACGCCCTCATCGACCAGGCAGAGGACCCGCAGCTGCTGCTCGACCAACTCGTTCGTGACTACACGAACAGCATCGCCGAGGCGGAAAGCGCCGTCGCGCAGACCATCGGCAACCTGCGCCTCATGGAGCAGGATCACGCGGAAGACGTCGACGCGGCCTCCGACTGGGGCCGGAAGGCTCTCGCTGCAAGCTCGAAAGCAGACGAACTGCGGTCGGGGGGTAACACGACCGACGCGGATAAGTTCGATAACCTCGCGCGAATTGCCCTCGGCAAGCAGGTCTCTGCAGAGAACGAGGCCAAGGCAGTTGAGCCCACGATCTCGTCCCAGACGACCGTCGTTGCGCAGCTCAAGAGCGGCCTAGACGGAATGCGCGCGAAGCTTTCCGAGCTCACCGCAAAGCGCGACGAGTTGGTCGCTCGGTCGAAGTCTGCCGCTGCCCAGTCGCAGGTCATCGACGCCGTGAAGTCGATCGATTTGCTCGATCCGACCAGCGAGATCAGCCGGTTCGAGGACAAGATCCGTCGCGAAGAGGCGAAGGTTCTGGGGCAACAGGAGATTGCGGCATCCACCCTCGACAAGCAGTTCGAGAGCCTGGATGACCTCGACAAGCAGGACGAAGTCGACGCTCGACTGGCAGCACTCAAGGCCGGCGGGGCTCCTAAGGCCGTCACTTCGTAGCACAGCGCGGGAAGAATTCGCCGCCCGATGCTCTTGGAGTGAGGTATGACAACACTCGGAATCATCGGCGCAGGAAACATCGGTAGTCAGGTCGCTCGAAAGGCTATCGAGAGTGGCTTTGACGTCGTGCTCAGCAACTCTCGCGGGCCTCAATCACTGGCCGATCTCATCGCAGAGTTGGGTGCAGCGTCGCGGGCGAGCAGTGTTGAGGATGCCGCGGCGAGCGGCGATGTCGTCATGGTCACGGTTCCGCTGCGCGCATACACTTCGGTGCCGGTCGAACCGCTGGTCGGCAAGATTGTGCTCGACACAAACAACTACTATCCACAGCGCGATGGAAACATCCCCGCTCTCGACGACAGGTCTGACACCTCGAGCGGCCTGCTGCAGAAGCATCTCCCAGCGAGCCGAGTGGTCAAGGCGTTCAACCACATCAGGTCCGCCGAGATAACCACCGACGGCCAGCCAGCAGGCAGCGCAAACCGCCGCGCTTTGGCGTTGGCGGGTGACGATGCCGAGGCCGTGGCCTTCGTTGAGAGCCTGTACGACCAGTTCGGTTTCGACGCGGTGGTTGTCGGCGGGCTCGCCGACAGTTGGCGGGTCGAGCCGGGCCAACCGTCGTACGCGATTCGCCAAAATGCCAGCGAACTGAGAGCTAACCTCGCTCGCGCCACACGCTAGGGTTTTCCCATGGTCGTCAGCTTTGTCGTCGTTCCACAGTGGCAGGGCTCCGGCTCCTCTCGGGCGATGAGATTGCATGACGGTGCCCAAGCGATTCGAGGGGACCTTCCAAATGCAACAACTCGGCTTGTCGAGATCCCCATGGAAGCCGGGGACTCGCAGGGCACCCCGGTCCACCGGCTGAGCTCGATCGCCCTCGTTCGCGAGCGCCTGGCCGAAGCCCTCGCTGACGTCGACGGCGCGGCCATCACCGTGGGTGGTGACTGCGGGATCGAGCTCGCCGCGATCGAGCGAGCGGCGGGCGACTCCGTGGCTGTGATCTGGTTGGATGCCCACCCCGACCTCAATACGCCCGAATCGAGCCAGTCGGGCGCGTTTCACGGAATGGTGTTGAGAACACTTCTCGGCGATGGGCCCGCCCAGCTGGTGCCCCGCACCGCACTCGCGCCCGGACTAGTGATCTTGGCCGGCACGCGTGCGTTCGAGCCGGCAGAAGATGAGTACGTCGCCGCCCACCAGCTGGTCACGATTCCCGCGGGGCTCGTCAGCGGGGAAACTCTCATCGCGGCGGTAGAGGCGTCGGGCGCCACCAGCGTGTACCTGCACATTGATTTGGATGTACTTGATCCGGAAGACATGCAGGGCATCGGATTTCCCGAGCCGTTCGGTGTGCGGGCCGGGGCACTGGTTGAGGCCGTAGCGGCGGTGCTCGCCCGATACCCACTGGCCGGAGCCGGCATCACCGAATTCGCACCAGCATCACCCGCAGAAGCCGTCGACGACCTACCCACGATTCTGCGTCTGGTGGGCGCCCTGGCCGGTGGCGCCGCGTAGCTCAGTACCGACCGCGCCGTCGCGAACGCGCCGTAGGCTGACGGAATGACATCCTCGGACAACGCTCCCCGAGTCACGGTCGAGCGCGACGGCGCCGTGCTACTCATCGGCCTCAACCGCGTCGAGAAGCGCAATGCCGCCGACTTCGCGATGCTGCAGCAGCTAGCTCTGGCATACGGCGAACTCGAGCGCGATCCCGAGTTGCGCGCGGGATTTGTATTTGCGCATGGCGACCACTTCACCGGCGGTCTCGACCTCGCCGAGATCGCGCCGCGCTTGGGCTCAGACGGGCTCGATATGGTGCCGGCTGGCGGCATCCACCCGTGGCAGGTGGAGGGCATCCAGCTCAGCAAGCCGGTCGTAATTGCGGTTCAGGGCACCTGCCTAACGCTCGGGATCGAGCTCATCCTGGCCAGCGACATCGCCGTCGCCGCCGATTCGAGCACTTTCGCGCAGCTCGAAGTCGCCCGCGGCATTCTCCCGTTTGGCGGAGCGACCATCCGGATGCCCCGCGCCGTCGGCTGGGGCAACGCCATGCGCTGGATACTTACCGGTGACAGCTTCGACGCGACGGAAGCTCACCGGATCGGCCTCGTGCAAGAGGTGGTTCCACACGGGCAGCAGTACGCGCGTGGGCTCGAGCTCGCGCAGCGGGTCGCTGCTCAGGCCCCGCTAGCAGTGCAGGCGGCCCTCGCCAACGCGAGACGCGCGATTCGAGACGGGGATGCCGCTGCCGAGACCGAATTGCAGCCGTCTCTGGCTCGGCTTTCGGGAAGCGAGGATGCTCGAATAGGCATAGAGGCATTCGTTAGTCGCCACCCCGCCAAGTTCGTAGGAAAGTAACAGTGGAAACGTTCGATGTTGTGATCGTCGGAGCGGGTGCGGTCGCGGAGAATGTGGCCGATCGTGTCGTGCAGGGCGGGCTCACCGCCGTTCTGATCGAGAGCGAACTGGTCGGGGGTGAGTGCTCATACTGGGCCTGCATGCCGTCGAAGGCGCTGATTCGCAGCGGGATGGCCCTGCGCGCGGCCCAGCGGCTGGCTGGCAGCGCGCAGGCCGTGACCGGCTCGCTGGATGTTGCTGCGGTGCTCGCTCGACGCAACTCGTTCGTGCACGACTGGGATGATTCCAGCCAGGTGAATTGGGTCGAACAGACCGGGATCGCCCTGCGCCGCGGTCACGCCCGGCTCACCGGTGTCAAGCGGGTCGAGGTGACGGCCCCGGACGGGTCGACTATCGAGCTTGCGGCTACCCACGCGGTCGTTGTCGCGGTCGGCTCGGATCCGTTGTTGCCCGATATCCCAGGTCTCGTGGACGCCAACCCGTGGACGCCCCGGGACGCGACCAGCGCACAAGTTGCTCCGACGAGTCTGGCGATCATCGGCGGCGGGGTCGTCGCGGTGGAGATGGCGACCGCGTACGCGAGCTTCGGAACTGCGGTCACAATCTTCGCAAGGAGCGGCCTGCTCGCGGGCCAGGAAGACTTCGCTGGCGAGTTGGTCGCGGCTGGCCTGACCGAGCTGGGCGTCGACATCCGTCGAGCCTCGCCGACCTCGGTCGAGCGATCGGCACGGGGTGTGGCTGTACGCGCGGGTGCTGACGAGGTCGTCGCCGAGCAGGTACTAGTGGCGACCGGTCGGGTGCCCCGAACTAGCGACATCGGCCTAGAGAGCATCGGGCTCACCCCCGGGGACTGGATCACGGTCGACGACACGCTTCGTGCCCCGGGGACCGACTGGCTCTATGCGGTGGGAGATGTCAACCATCGCGCCCTCCTCACCCACCAGGGCAAGTACCAAGCGAGAGCCGCGGGCGATGTGATCGCCGCGCGTGCACTTGGCAAACCCGTGGATGACGCGCCCTGGGGAGTCCACGTTGCGACCGCCGACGCCTCGGCGGTGCCCCAAGTCACGTTCAGCGAACCCGAGGTGGCATCCGTTGGCGTGACCTCGCACGCTGCCCGCGCCGCCGGACGAAACATCCGCGTCGTCGACTACGAGATTGGCTGGACAGCAGGCGGCAGCCTTCAGGCCGACGGCTACTCAGGCACTGCCCGCATGGTGGTCGACGAGGATCGCGCGGTTGTGATCGGCGTCACCTTCGTCGGACAAGACGTGAGTGAGCTCCTCCATGCCGCCACAATCGCCATCGTGGGCGAGATCCCGATAAATCGGCTCTGGCATGCGGTGCCGGCCTATCCCACGATGAACGAGATCTGGCTGCGGTTGCTCGAAGCTTACGGCCGACCCCAGTGATGCGGCTCACTCGTCTGCGCTGGCTGCGCTGGGTGCTGCTGAACCCGCTTGTCGCCAGACCGGGATATTGGTTTGCGTCGGCGTGCGGGTTCGTGTGGGGTGCGATCCTTGGCCGTTGTCACATCAGCAGGCAGGGCGGCGTCGTTGTTGCCGCGAACCTTCCCACGTGGGCTTTCGGGCGCGGCGGCACCACCATTGGCGCGGTCTACCTGACGAGCGTCAACGTCACACCGACGATCCTCGAACACGAGTCCGTACATCGCGCGCAATGGAAGCGGTACGGGCTTGCCTTCATCCCGCTGTACCTCGCAGCCGGACAAGACGCCCATAACAACCGTTTCGAGGTGCAAGCCGACCTGAGAAAGGGCGGCTATCTGTGAGCCAGGTCCACGAAGCCCAGCTGCGGGAAAAATCATTCCATCGTAGTGGAACTCGTAGTATCCTCATGAAATGAAGAGACGTCAGGCATCGCGAGTCGGTCCAGGATTGCTTCTCGTTGGCCTCCTCGCAGCGGCTCTGACCGCGTGCGATCCGGTCGACCCGGTCGATCCAGTGCCCTCGGAATCACCGTCACCTTCAGCGTCGGAAACCGCGACCGAGACGCCCACGGCCACTCCAACACCGACGGTCGAACCTTTTGTGATCGACTGCCTGTCGATCATCCCGCAGTCCCGGCGCGACTTCATTACCTCATTCGGGTGGCCGGCTGCCGACCCTGCGAGGTTCTTCGCAAAGAATCGCGCCTCGTCGTTTCCGTTTGAACCGTACAACACCATGGAGGACAACGGCGGGGTCATCTGTCCCTACGCCCCCGGCAACGAAGTGGTCTACGCCTACGGTTACGCACCACTAGCCGCAGGCGAAGCTGCCGAGGTGAGCGCGCAAATTGGCGCCGAGACCGGCTCCAACAGCTACGCGTCTTCTCCCTACGCCGGAGGCACCTTGTACGTCTCGGCGACGGACGGCAACGCTTTCAAGTACGTGCTTGTGGTGACCGACGCGATCTTCGTGGGCGCGGATACCGACGTCATTGACGAGATGGTGGCGACGATCCCCTAACGGGCCGAGCCTGCGCTACCAGCACAGCGGATGCCGCTGCTCCCAGCGCAGACGGCGCTCCAGTTGTGAACCGATGGCGAGCAACACATGTTCGCTACCCGGGCGCCCGATGAGTTGCACACCCATCGGGAGGCCGTCGTCGGTCTGCGCGACTGGAAGCGAGATAGCGGGGAGTCCGCTCACGTTCACGAAGCTGGTCCACGGGGTGTATTGCACCTGCTGTGCGAAGTTGAGCTCCGCATCCTCCGGATCGAACCAGTCAATGGGTCGGGGAGTCAGCGCGAGCGCGGGGGTGAGCACCGCGTCAAACGGGGCGAACTGACGGATGACGCTGCGCTCGAATCGCGCAAGCGCAGCGAGCGCCTCCGCGAGCCGCCGGGCGTCGATCGCGCGGCCGCGCTCGACGAGCCAGCGCGTCAGGGGCTCGAGTAGTTCGAGCTCGGCACCCTCCGCCGGGATTGTCGTGGCCCCCGCTTGCCAGAGCGTGCGGAAGGCGGCGGGATATCCCCCGTCGTGCACGAGGTCTATCGACTCAATTCCGTGGCCCATTGCGTCGAGCTCGCGCACGGCAAGATCCATGGCTGCGCGAGCCTCGCCCGAGATGTCAATTGAGTACGCGTCGTCCCAGGGCGATGAGGTCATCACAGCGAGTTGGTACCGGCCCTCCCCGCGCACTGCCGCATTCAGGTAGGCACCGCCGTCCCAGGTCGGCGGGCCCGTCGACCACGGCGATGCGCCAGCGATCCCATCGAGCAGCAGCGCGGCGTCAGCAACAGTCCGGGCCAAGGGACCCGCTGTGACGAGACCGCCAAGGCTGAGGAATCCCGAGCCAGACGGCACACGGCCGCGCGAGGGTTTGAGGCCCACCAGGCCCGTGGCTGCCGCCGGGATGCGGATTGATCCACCGCCGTCGGAACCGGGCGCGAACGGAAGCATCCCGGAGGCCACGGCAATCGCTGCTCCCCCGCTGCTGCCGCCGGGGCCGAGGTCGGAGTTCCACGGGTTTCGTGCCGGGGGGTCAGCGAGCGAACGCGTGTAAGCCGAGAGCCCAAACTCGGGAACGGCCGTGGATCCCAGATTGACAGTGCCCGCCGCGTCAAGTGCGTCGACAATCTCGTCGGACACCTGCGCAACGTGCTCCGCCATCAGCCGCGAGCCAAAACCGGTGTGCTCGCCGGCCCGTTCCCACAGATCTTTGTCGGCGGATGGGAGGCCCCACAGGGTTGTGGATCTCGAGTCACCGACGCCCAGGGCGGCCGAGCGACGCCGTGCGGCATCCGCTCGAACCGTGACGAACGCCCCGAGTTGCGGGTTCAGTCGCTCGATGCGCTCGAGATAGTGCTCGGTCAATTCGAGCGGGGTCACCTCACCACGACGGAGCCAGTCGAGTTGCTCGAGGGCGGTGAGATGGTGCAGCGCGAACACGTTTTCAGCCTAGGGCCTGACATCGAACGATTTCGTGAGTGCAGGAACAGTGGCCCCACCGCGCTCGGCCGTGACCATTAGTCTCGACACGTGACGGTGACTCTGCGTGACCTCGAGACGGCGGACCTTGACGCACTGTTCGACTTCGAACGCGACCCCGAAGCGGTGCGGATGGCTGCATTTACCGCCGCCGATCCGAACGACAGAGTCGCGTTCGACGCGCACTGGGCGAAGATTCTCGCCGACCCGACGGTCATCGTTAGAGCAGTGCTCGACGCGGGCACCCTGGCCGGCAGCATCGCAACTTTCGTGATGGAGGGCGAGCGCGAAGTCACCTACTGGATCGATCGCCAACGCTGGGGGCGCGGCATCGCATCCACCGCCCTCGCCCTGCTTCTCGCTGAGGTCGTCGAGCGGCCCCTATCGGCACGGGCTGCCGCAGACAACCCGGCCTCAATCCGAGTGCTGGAACGCAACGGCTTCATCGTCATCGGCGACAACGTGGACTTCGCTGCCGGTCGCGGTGAAGACACCCGCGAACTGATCCTGCGACTCGACGCCTGATCGGCCCGCTAATCGAGTGAAGCTCGAGTGCGAGCGATCTACTTGAGCGACTTCTGCATCAGCACCGTGCCGAGCCAGCGATCGAACTTGAAACCAACCTTGCCCATGTGACCGATCTGCTTGAATCCGAAGTTCTTGTGCATCTCGATCGACGCTTCGGCACCCTTGTCGGCGATGACCGCCACAATTTCTTTGAGACCCGCGGCGCGCGAGCGCTCGATCAGCTCCGCCATGAGTGCCTTGCCCAGGCCCTTGCCCGTGGATGCCGGGCCCAGATAGATCGAATTCTCGACAGTGAACCGGTAGGCCGCCTTTTCCTTCCACGGATAGACATAGGCGTATCCGAGCAGCTGGCCCGCCGGATTCTCAGCGACGATGAAGGGCATTTTTTTGCTCTGAATTTTGACGAACTTACGTTTCAACTCGGCGAGCGTCATCGGCTTCTCGTCGAAGGTTACCGTCGAGTTGAGCACGTAGTGGTTGTAGATCTCGCGCACATAAGGCAGGTCTTGCACGGTCGCATCGCGCATCTGATACTCGAACGGTGTCTCGGGGATGGGCGCCGGCTTGAGATGCGCTGGCAGCCGTCGGCGCGGCTGGTACTCCTCCTCAAGCATCAGTGCGTCGCCTCCATGAGACGAGCCTAGGTGACGTCTCGGCGCCAACTCGTGAGATAACCCGCGAGAACCAGAACGAGGCCAAGTCCACCAAGCACTAGACCGCCTTGCCACCATTCGAGGCTTGCCGCCGACGTGCTTCCGACACCGAGCGAGGTGAACACGCTAGATCCCACGAGGGCGTCACTCGCCGCCCCCGGCAGAAACTTGCCGATTTCGGCCGTCCAGTCCCAGATCGAGGTGCCCAGACGAAGGATGGGTTCGACGAACTGGGTGAACGCGAGCACGATGACGATCGAAGCAACCTG
>JBBQZJ010000023.1:0-13753 GCA_038207805.1 Actinomycetales bacterium
TAGTACTCGCATTGAATCGGGATGAGAACTTCCCGGGCCGCGACGAACGCGTTGATAGTCAGCAGCCCCAGCGACGGCGGGCAGTCGATGAACACGTAATGGAACAGATCGGGAGATTGGGCCAAGAACAGATCGAGGGCCGTGCGGAGCCGCTGCTCGCGAGCTACCAGAGACACCAACTCGATCTCGGCACCCGCCAAGTGAATCGTCGCTGGAACGCAGTACAGCTCGTCAAACTCGGGGCTCTTCTGCACCACCCCGGCGATCGGTTCGTCGTTGATGATCACGTCGTAGACGCTGACGGTTTCCGACCGATGTTCGACCCCCAACGCGGTCGAGGCATTGCCTTGCGGATCGAGATCGATGACCAGAACGCGTGCGCCTCCTCGGGCCAGAGCCGCCGCCAGGTTAACGGTCGTGGTTGTCTTGCCGACCCCGCCCTTCTGGTTTGCCACAGTGAACACCCGGGTGTCTTCTGGAAGGGGCAGTAGCTCTTGCGCCAGTGCCTGCCGCCTGCGAGTCAGTTCGGCCAGCTCGCGCGCGAGCGGTGTTGAGTCGTCGAACGCCGTTGCTGACTCGGCGAGATCGCCGTTGGGATGTTTCACGTGAAACCTTCGGGGGAGCGTTGCTGGTGTCGGCTGGATTCCGGTTCGTGGTTCCGGTCCGCGGTCAGTCCACTGTAGCCCGAAACACTCGCGTCGCTTCCGGCGTAATCCCCTCACCGAGCACGATAATCTCCACCTGGCGCAATCTGGCGGTGCGGATCGCTTTGGTCGCGGCGACTCGCTCCTCCTCCACACGCGATCCCTTCATGAAGATCATTTCGCCGCCGGCACGCAGCAGGTGTGCAGTCGCTGGAATCAGCTTGGCCAGAGCGGTAACTGCGCGAGCGGTCACCTGATCGAGAGGATGGACCAGTCGCGCGTCCTCGGCGCGTGCCCTAACGACCGACACGTTATCCAACCCAAGTTGGCCGGACTCGTGGACGAGCCAGTCGACACGGCGCTCCATCGGCTCGATGAGCACGAGGTGTACGTCGGGCCGAGCAATCGCGAGCACAAGGCCCGGGAGGCCGGCGCCACTGCCCACGTCCCCCGTGAAGCCCGGGCGAAGCAGCGGAGCGACCAGAGCACAGTTCAGGATGTGGCGTGACCAGAGACGCTCGGCCTCAAGGGGTCCGATGAGTCCCAGTTCCTCGCCACGCTCGCCCAGATCAGAAGCAAACTGTCGGGCCACATCGATGCGCTCGCCAAAGAGCGACTCCGCGACCGCCGGTTCTTGCTCGATTGTCACCGTGCTCCTAGTGTTCACGCACGCTGGAGTCGACGCGCGCTGGAGCTAGGGGGATCGCTTCGCGATCCCGCGACGCCAGCGATTCCAGCGATTCCAGCGAATGTTTCACGTGAAACCTACCCGCGCGATACCACCGTGTGCCGGTCGCGACCTTCGCCCTCGGACTCCGAGGCGAACCCGCGCTCAGACACAATGTCGTGCACCAGCTTGCGCTCATAGGACGACATTGGCGGGAGCGCTGCAGACGGCGACCCGGCCTCGATGCGTTCCACTGCCTTGTCGACCAAGAGCGAAAGCTCGGCAGCGCGCGCTTCGCGAGATCCACCGACGTCGAGGATGAGCCGCGAGAACGACCCCGTCTTCGTCTGCACGGCGATGCGGGTTAGCTCCTGGAGCGCGGTGACCGTGTCTGGCTTCGACAACAACCGCAGGCTGGCGTCGTCGCTCGATGTCACGGATACGTAGGCGCGCCCGGCCCGAGCATCGATCTCTATGTCGCCGTCGAGATCTGCAATGTCTAGGAGCTCTTCGATATAGTCGGCAGCGATCTCGCCTTCTTCCTCGAGCTGGTTCGGCGTGCGCGCGGCGTCGGCCTCGGGGGCGAGTTCCGCCTCAACGGCGACGTCAAGGTCTGGGGTTTCGGTGTCGGTCACGTCACTCACTTCTTCTTCTTTTTCCTCGACCGGCTCTTGCCGGTCGGTTGCTGACGCTGTGGCTTCTTGGGCTCTTCAACCATGAGAGTTCCGCCGTCGGGGAGGTCCTCGACGATGCCCTTGCGCTGATTGCGCTTGGCGAGCCTCGCCTCTCGGGCAAGTGCCGCCTCACTGCCGGGTGTGGGCATGTTGCGAATCACGAGGAACTGCTGCCCCATCGTCCAGAAGTTCGAGACGAGCCAGTAGAACATGACCCCGAGCGGGAAGGTAAACCCCGAGAAAGCGAAGACCAAGGGCAGCAGGTAGAGCAGGATGCGCTGCTGGCGGAACATCGGACTGGCCTTCATTTCGGCCGACTGATTCTTTGACATGATCTGCAGCTGCGTGATGAACTGCGAACCGGTCATCAGCACGACCATGATCGACGCAATGATAATGACCGCGACATTTCCATCTGCCGTGCTGATCGCCAGGTGGAGCGGAGCGATACCGAAGAGCTCAGACGTGCCGAAGGAGGTCGATAGCTCGGGCGTGAGAAGGCCGACTCCCGGGTTACGTGTCCCGTCTGCATTAACCTGCTGGGCGTTGCTAAGCACCGAAAACAGGCCGAAGAATATTGGCATCTGAAGCAGCAGTGGCAAGCAGGAACTGAGGGGATTGGTTCCCGTGCGCTTGTAGAGATCCATTGTTTCGCGCGACATCGCCTCGCGGGAGAACTGGTCTTTCTTACCCTTGTACTTGTCCTGGATCTTCTTGACCTGGGGCGCGACCTCGAGCATCCGCCGCTGGCTCTTGATCTGTCTCACGAAGATCGGGATGAGGGCGGCACGAACGACGAGAACAAGCCCGACGATCGCCAACACCCACGTGAGGCCGGCATCCTTGTCCATGCCGATCGCGGTCCACAGGGTGTGGAACGCCACCAGAATTGCCTCGATCACCCACTTGATCGGCCAGAGCAGGGTATTGAAGAAGCCGAAAATATCCATGACTGGAGCTAGCCCTTTCCGTGGCTATTGGCGATGACAAATCCGAACCGGGTTACGGAATAGCGATCGTGGTGGGCGTGCGGCACGTCATCGACGCCGCCCTCCGCCCACGGGTGGCATCGAGCGATGCGTATGGTCCCGAGCCCGACACCCTTAATAACCCCGTGCTGTTGGATCGCCTGCAGCGCGTAATGCGAGCAGGACGGGTAGTAGCGACACACGTCACCGTAAAGCGGGGAGATTACCGCTCGATACGCCGAGAGGATTGCAACGCAGACATTGCGCGGGGCCAGCAGAATGAACGCCAGGGTGCGGTTCATTGCGTGCTCACAGTCTTTCCGATCGCCGTGGCTATCTCGGATCGCAGAGTATCCCACGTAGCCGAGTCCGAACCTGGGAGCGCGCGAACCACGATGTCTACACCGAGTGGCAGACTCGGGAGCAATTCGCGGCACGCCGACCGCATGCGCCGCTTGACTCTATTTCTCACGACCGCACCACCGACCGACTTCGCGACGATGAAACCGAACCGAGCGGGTTCGGTCGGTTCATGTTTGACCACATGAGTCACCGTGTGGGGCGAGTTGATCCTTCGGCCCTTCCGCACGGCTGCACGAAAGTCATTGGGCCGGCTCACCCGGTTTCCCTTGGCCAGCACCGGATTGGCTAGGCCGACAGTTCGGTGCGGCCCTTGCGACGACGGGCACCGAGGATGGCGCGGCCGGCGCGGGTGCGCATCCGAAGCCGGAAGCCGTGCACCTTGGCTCGGCGGCGGTTGTTCGGCTGGAAAGTTCTCTTGCTCATAGTGGTATCTCCAAAGCCCAGCTCTGAAGGCCGGAAAGAAGTCGGTTAGCCCGGAGGCTGGAAGTCAACTGATTAAAACTACGGCGTAATGTCCATCCGGTCAAACTTTCGGACGGTATAAGCGAATTGTCCACATGCCCCGAACGTGGGTTGGTCAGCATCCATTGTGGACAACTAAGGTGAATGTCACCCAAAACATTGGCTTTGATCGGTAATTGTGGGGATTCCCGCGCGAGTCGACCGGTGTACAACTCTGTGAATAAGTAGACCAAGGACGTGCAAGAGATGGCGGAGTCACCCGATCCCACGAGAGCCACCTGGCAATCGATTCTGTCTCACCTCACGGACGACGAGAGGATCACTCCGCAGCTGTTGGGCTTCGTCAGCCTGGTCGAACCCAAAGGGGTCATGGCGGGAACGCTCTACCTCGAGGTACCCAACGAACTCACCCGCGGCATGCTCGAGCAGCGAATTCGCGTCCCTTTACTGAATGCGATTGCAACCCTGGGCGATGATCAAGAGGTTTCCAATTTCGCGATCGTCGTCAATCCCGACATCCAGCACGACGTTTTGGAGCAGAGTCAGGACTCCCCACAGCAGCCCTACATTGAGCCCACCATCGTCACGGCTACTGACGCGAGTGGCAACCGGAGATCCGACTCGCGGCTCAACTCGAAGTACAGCTTCGATAACTTCGTGATTGGCGCATCGAACCGCTTCGCGCACGCGGCCGCGGTCGCGGTCGCCGAAGCACCGGCCAAGGCATATAACCCGCTCTTCATCTATGGCGAATCGGGGCTCGGCAAAACTCACCTTCTGCACGCGATCGGCCACTACGCGGAAAGTTTGTATCCGGGGATTCGTGTGAGGTACGTCAGTAGTGAGGAGTTCACCAACGACTTCATCAACTCGATCGCTAACAACCGCGCCTCGGTCTTTCAGTCCCGCTATCGGGAGATTGACATCCTGCTGATCGACGATATTCAGTTTCTCCAGGGAAAGGATTCGACGCAGGAGGCTTTCTTCCACACGTTCAATACCCTCCATGACCACAACAAACAGGTCGTCATCACCAGCGACCTGCCGCCCAAGCATCTCACCGGATTCGAGGACCGAATGCGGTCACGGTTCGAGTGGGGCCTGATCACGGATGTCCAAGCTCCCGATCTCGAGACTCGCATCGCGATTTTGCGCAAGAAAGCTCAGAGCGAGAAACTCCAGGTGAGCAACGAAATCCTCGAGTACATGGCCTCTAAGGTCTCCTCCAACATTCGGGAGCTGGAGGGAACGCTCATCCGGGTGACCGCGTTCGCCAGCCTCAACCGCACCCAAGTCGACATGGCACTGGTGCAGACAGTCCTGAAAGACCTCATAACCCTCGACGAAGACAATGTCATCGCGCCGGTTGACATCATCAACCACACGGCTGAGTACTTCAAACTAACGGTCGATGACCTCTACGGCTCGTCCCGCTCGCAGGCGGTGGCGACCGCTCGACAAATCGCGATGTACTTGTGCAGAGAAATGACCAACCTGTCTCTGCCCAAGATCGGACAATTGTTCGGTAACCGCGACCATACAACCGTGATGTACGCGAACAAGAAGATCACCGAACTGATGAAGGAACGGCGATCGATCTATAACCAGGTCACCGAGCTCACCAGCCGCATAAAACAGAACCATCGTTTCGGCAAGGCGTGAGTTCCTACCATGTGGATAACGTGTGCATAACTCTGCCGACGCGCCGAGGCTGTTGTTGATTGAGAATCTCGAACTGTGGAAAAGCGCCGGCCATGATGTCGTCGCGGCATGCGCTATTCACCGGTTCGATAGGTCTCGTCAACATCTCACACCGGTGTAGTTCCCAGTGAACAGGCTCCGGTGCAGTAGTTGTACACATTTCCCACAGCGGTTAATGGTGTTGTTCTTGTTTAAGAAGAGTTTGATGCGAGATAACCCATGAGAGCGCACACCACCCGCCTGTGCCAGTATTAACCGGCCGGACCCACCGACTGCCAAAGGGGTGAATGTGAAGTTCCAGGTCAACCGCGATGTCTTTAGCGAGGCCGTCTCATTCGCTGTCAAGCTCCTGCCACAACGAACCACACTGCCGATCTTGAGCGGTGTGTTGATCGAGGCTACGGCCGATGGGCTTACTTTGTCGTCCTTCGACTATGAGGTTTCTGCGCGCACGCAAATCACTGCACAAGTCGAAGAAACGGGCAAGGTACTGGTCTCGGGACGGCTGCTGGCCGACATCGCTAGCCGGCTTCCGAATGCACCCGTCACTTTCAGCACGATCGATGGTCGAATAACCGTTGCGTGTGGATCGGGCCAGTTCACACTGTTGAGCATGCCGGTCGAGGAGTATCCGACGCTCCCCGAGATATCTGACCAGGCGGGCGTGCTTCAGGCGGAGGATTTCGCCAACGCCATCGCCCAGGTTGCCGTCGCCGCGTCGCGAGATGATGTCACCCCGGTAATAACGGGGGTACAGCTCGAGGTCTCAGACAAGAACCTCTCGCTGGTGGCGACCGATCGCTATCGTGTAGCGGTTCGCGAGATTTCCTGGGATGCCGCGAACTCGGGAATTGAGAGTGCGACGGCACTTGTTCCGGCGCGAACACTGGTAGAGATCGGCAAGACCTTCGGGCACAGCGGCACAATTTCTGTTGCCATTACGAGTTCCGATGAGCGCGAATTGATTGCTTTTCAGGCCGACAACAAGACAGTCACGTCATTGTTGATCAAGGGCAACTTTCCTCCGGTGCGACGCCTATTCCCCGACACTGTCGACAACTACGCCGTCCTCAACACGGCCGAGCTGATCGAAGCCGTGCGCCGGGTCTCCCTCGTGCTTGAACGTGAGGCAGCGCTGCGGTTCACGTTCTCCAGCGAGGGCCTTGTTCTCGAAGCGATCGGATCCGAGCAGGCACAGGCATCGGAACAGATCGACGCCTTCCTTACCGGGGCCGACACTGTGGTGTCGCTGAAGCCGGCGTTTCTTCTCGATGGCCTGACTAGCGTGCATTCGGAGTTCGTGCGCATTTCGTTCACAAAGACCGAGAACCCCAACAAGCCCGGACCGGTCTTGATTACTAGCCAGTCGTCGAAGGATCAGCCAGGGGCGGACAACTACAAGTACCTTCTCCAGCCGAACCTTTTGCTTCGCTAGTTTCCGCCACGGGGAGAGTTTCGCATGCATATTGGCATTGTCGGTCTGGGAAAGATGGGCAACAACATGCGTGCGCGGCTGCGTGCCGGAGGTGTCGAGGTGACCGGGTACGACCCGAACCCCGCGGTAACGGATGTGGAATCGCTCACCGATCTCGCCGCGGCCCTGCCTGCTCCGCGGGTGGTGTGGATCATGGTGCCGTCGGGTGCGATTACTGATCAGGTGATTCACGATGTGGCCGTCGTTCTCGAGCCCGGCGACCTCATCATCGACGGCGGGAATTCTCGCTTCACCGATGACGCGGTACACGCCGAGTTCCTGACCGGCATGGGTCTGAAGTTCGTTGATGTGGGGGTGTCCGGGGGCATCTGGGGTCTGAAGAACGGCTATGGCCTCATGGCCGGAGGAAGCGCGACCGACGTCGAGATGGCGATGCCGGTCTTCGACGCACTACGCCCGGAGGGCCCGCGCGACGAAGGTTTCGTGCATGCGGGACCGACCGGTGCCGGCCACTACGTGAAGATGGTTCACAATGGCATCGAGTACGCACTGATGCAGGCGTGGGCCGAGGGCTACGAGCTTCTCGACAGTCGAAAGGATCTCGTCACTGACGTGACGGGTTCGTTCAAGGCCTGGCAGCGCGGAACGGTCGTGAGGTCGTGGCTGCTCGAACTTCTCGTCAAAGCCCTCGAGGAAGATCCGGAGTTCAAGGACATCGCGGGATACGTCGAAGATTCCGGCGAAGGGCGATGGACCGTTCATGAGGCCCTTGATCGTGCCGTTCCTGTGCCCACGATCAGTGCAGCAATTTTCGCGCGATTTGTCTCACGGCAAGACGAGTCGCCATCCATGAAGGCAGTTGCCGCCCTCAGAAACCAGTTTGGTGGCCACGCCGTTCGCAAGAGCTGACGCGGCACATCCCTCGTGATTGTCACTGCGCTCAGCCTCACCGACTTCAGAAACTACGAGTCCCTCGAAATTGACCTGAGGTTGGGTTCCAACCTGTTCGTCGGGAGCAACGGTCAGGGGAAGACGAACCTGATCGAATCCCTCGGCTACCTGTCGACTCTTGGCTCGCATCGAGTCTCGGTCGATCACGCGATGATTCGTCAGGGGCGAGACGCAGCGATAATTCGGGCGAAACTTGCGCACCAGGGCCGCGAGGTTCTGGTTGAAGTGCAGATCAACCGTGCCGGAGCCAATCGAGCTCAGGTGAATAGATCCACGATCAAGCCGCGCGAGCTCCCCCGCTACTTCTCCAGTGTGCTCTTCGCGCCGGAGGACCTCGCACTCGTACGAGGTGAACCCGCGGTTCGTAGGCGATTCTTGGATGAGCTGCTCGTTCTGCGCTCCCCCAGGATGAGTGCCGTCTTCGGTGATTACGAGCGAGTTGTGCGCCAACGAAACACGCTCTTGAAAACCGCGCGCGCGTCGCGTCTGGGCACCACTCAGCTGGGCACGCTGGAGATCTGGGATGAGCGGCTCGTCGCGCTGGGGTCCGAGATCATCGAGGCCCGCACGGCACTAGTTGCCGAACTCGCCCCCGAGGTTTCCGAGGCGTACTCCGCAATTGCAGGCTCAAATCATGGGGCAACACTGGCCACCCAGCTCAGTGTTTTGGGAGCACCCGACTCCCTCGGCACCGACGACACAGGGGGTGACGCGGCAGCAACTCGACAAGGGGTGGTCGCCGCCGACGAAGCAGCGTTCGCATTTCGCACCGCCCTGGCGCGGCTACGGCGGGCTGAGCTCGACCGAGGTCTCACGCTTATCGGTCCCCACCGCGACGACCTGATGCTCGGACTCAACTCGCTCGCGGCCCGCGGGTATGCCAGTCACGGGGAGAGTTGGTCATTTGCGCTTGCCCTCAAGCTCGCGTCGGCCGCCGTGCTCCGACGCGAGGCATCGGCTGGCGACCCGGTGCTCATTCTCGACGACGTCTTCGCGGAGCTCGATGAGGCCCGGCGCGGGCGCCTGGCCGATGCCGTTGGTGACTTTGAACAGGTGCTCATTACCGCGGCGGTGCTCGATGACGTGCCCGCCACGCTCGCGGCCCACGTGGTGAGGATAAACGCTGGGCGGGTGGTCGCCGATGACTGACAACACCGAGCCAGAGCACGTCGCCGTCTACCTGCGATTTCGGCAGGTGTTCGGCGGTGGGCGGGGGCCGAGCCCTCGCAAGGTCGCGAAGCGTGAAGGCACCAGCGTGCCGTTCGCGCCTGGCCGCGATCCGGTCGGACTCGACCAGGTCATCGACGGACTCGCTGCCAACATGGGGTGGACATCCCCACTGGCGCGATCCGACCTGATCGCGTCATGGGCGCAGATTGTGGGTGACGACACCGCGGCGCACTCCACCCCCGTCGCGATCGACGAGGGCGTCTTGACAGTTTCTTGTGACTCCACGGCCTGGGCTACACAGTTGCGACTCATGCGCGTTCAGGTCGTCACCACGATCGCCACCCGCTTTCCGGACGCTGGGATCGAGTCTGTGCGCTTTGTGGGACCGAACGCCCCGTCGTGGAAACGCGGCCCCAGATCAATTCCAGGGCGGGGTCCTCGCGATACTTACGGGTGAGTAGGCAAATTAGGTCACAGCCCACACAAGAAGTCCCCAGACGCCGGATTTCGCCAGATTGATCGTGAGGATTTGGTAGAATCGAATCAAGTCGTCGGGTGCACCTCCTTGGGAGCTACTTGCCTCGAATGACGCAGTACCGATCGGCAGGAGCCTTACCCCCATGACAACGACGCCCCCCGACGAGCTGCCCGAAAAAACTCCCATCTCCAACGGTCACGTCGCCGCAGACAGTTACGGCGCAGACCAGATCCAGATCCTTGAGGGACTGGAGGCCGTGCGTAAACGCCCCGGCATGTACATCGGTTCCACGGGACCGCGCGGACTACACCACCTCGTGTACGAGGTCGTCGACAACTCGGTCGACGAGGCGCTCGCCGGCTACTGCGACGACATCCACATTTCTATTCGCAGGGATGGCTCGGTGCGGGTTGTCGATAACGGTCGCGGAATCCCGGTCGACATCAACCAGCAGGAACAGAAGTCGACTGTCGAGGTTGTGCTCACGATTCTGCACGCCGGTGGAAAGTTCGGCGGCGGCGGATATACCGTTTCGGGCGGCCTGCACGGGGTGGGTGTTTCGGTGGTTAACGCGCTGTCGCGCAAGTTCGACATCGAGGTGCGTCGTCAAGGTCACGTCTGGCGGATGAGCCTCACCAATGGTGTACCGGATGCGCCGCTCGAGCAGGGCGAGGCGTCAGACGAGACCGGCACCACTATTACGTTCTGGCCCAGCACCGAGACATTCGAAACCGTCGAGTTCGATTACGAAACCCTGCGCGCACGGTTCCAACAGATGGCCTTCCTCAACAAGGGTCTTCGGCTCACCCTCGCCGACGAGCGGGCAGACGATGACGTGACCGACAGCTACCTGTACGAGCGCGGTCTCGTCGACTACGTCGAGTACCTCAATAAGACGAAGAAGAACGATCTGATTCACCCCGAGATCATCGCCTTTGAGTCCGAGGATGGCGAGCGCAAGATCTCCCTCGAGGTCGCGATGCAGTGGACCAACGGCTACACCGAGAGCGTGCATACCTACGCGAACACGATTAACACCCACGAGGGTGGAACGCACGAAGAGGGCTTCCGCGCAGCACTCACGACGCTCGTCAACAAGTACGCGCGCGAGAAGAACATTATCAAAGAGAAAGACGAGAACCTCTCCGGCGATGATGTTCGCGAGGGTCTCACGGCGGTGATTTCGGTGAAGCTCGCCGAGCCGCAGTTCGAGGGTCAGACCAAGACCAAGCTGGGTAACACCGAGGCGAAGGCGTTCGTTCAGCGCGTTGCGGGGCAGCAGTTAGGCGACTGGTTCGATCGCAACCCGACGCAAGCGCGCGACGTCATCCGCAAGGCAATTCAGGCATCCCAGGCCCGCATCGCTGCGCGCAAGGCACGCGAACAGACGAGACGAAAGGGGCTCCTCGAGTCGGGCGGAATGCCAGGCAAGCTCCGCGACTGCTCGAGCCGTGATCCAGCGCTGAGCGAAATCTTCATGGTCGAGGGCGACTCGGCCGGCGGGTCGGCCGTGCAGGGGCGCAATCCCGAGTTCCAGGCCATCCTGCCGCTGCGCGGAAAGATTCTGAATGTCGAGAAGGCGCGGCTCGATCGCGCGCTGGCGAACGCTGAGGTTCAAGCGATGATTACGGCCTTCGGGGCCGGGGTCGGCGAGGACTTCGATCCGACCAAGGCCCGGTACCACAAGATCGTCTTGATGGCCGATGCGGATGTCGACGGACAGCACATCACGACGCTGCTGCTGACCCTCCTTTTCCGGTACATGCGGCCGCTGATCGATCTGGGCTACGTGTATCTCGCTCAGCCACCGTTGTATCGCCTCAAGTGGACGAACGCCGAACACCAGTACGTCTACAGCGACCGCGAGCGGGATGCCCTGCTCGAGGCCGGCCTCGCCGCGGGTAAGCGGGTGCCGAAAGACAATGGCATCCAGCGCTACAAGGGCCTCGGCGAGATGGACTACAAGGAACTGTGGGAGACGACCATGGACCCCGCGACCCGAACGCTCCTTCAGGTGACACTGGATGACGCCGCCGCGGCCGACGAGACCTTCTCCACCCTCATGGGCGAAGACGTCGAATCACGGCGCAACTTCATTCAGCGCAACGCGAAAGACGTGCGTTTCCTCGACATTTAGCAGGCCGGTTGAGTAGCGGCATTAGCCGCGCATCGAAACCCACAGACGAAAGGCCCGATCGATGGCTGACGAAGACCTCCCCACCGAACCGACCACGACCGAACCGACCACGACCGAACCGACGTTCGAGAAGGCCGTCGTCGACGACCGCCACGACAAGGTCTCGCAGGTAGACCTGCAGCTCGAGATGCAGCGCTCCTACCTCGACTACGCCATGAGCGTCATCGTGGGCCGCGCGCTTCCCGAGGTTCGCGACGGGTTGAAGCCTGTTCACCGCCGGGTGATCTACGCGATGTACGACGGCGGTTACCGCCCCGACAAGGGTTTCTCCAAGTGCACGCGCGTCATTGGTGACGTCATGGGGCAGTTCCATCCGCATGGCGACTCGTCGGTGTACGACGCGCTCGTGCGGCTGGTTCAGCCGTGGAGCCTCAGGTATCCGCTCGCCCTCGGGCAGGGCAACTTCGGTTCGCCGGGCAACGATGGTGCGGCCGCCCACCGCTACACCGAGACCAAGATGGCGCCCCTGGCAATGGAGATGGTCAGGGACATCGAGGAAGACACGGTCGACTTCCAAGACAACTACGACGGGCGCACTCGGGAGCCCACCGTGCTCCCGAGTCGTTTCCCCAACCTGCTGGTCAACGGATCTGTGGGCATCGCAGTCGGTATGGCGACCAACATCCCGCCGCACAATTTGCGCGAGGTCGGCGAGGCAGCACTGTGGCATCTGGCCAACCCGGATGCAACCAAAGAGGAACTCATCGAGGCCCTCGTTCAGCGCGTCAAAGGCCCCGACTTCCCGACCGGGGCGCAGATTCTGGGCCTCAAGGGCATCCAGGATGCCTACCGTACCGGCCGCGGATCCATCACGATGCGTGCCGTCATCAACGTCGAAGAGCTGCAGGGGCGCACCTGTCTCGTCGTCACCGAGCTGCCGTACCAGGTCAACCCCGACAATCTGGCCCTGAAGATCGCGGATCTCGTCAAGGAGGGCAAGCTCGCCGGAATCGCCGACATTCGCGACGAGACCTCGGGTCGAACCGGGCAGCGCCTCGTGATCGTGCTCAAGCGTGATGCGATCGCAAAGGTCGTTCTCAACAACCTGTACAAGCACACCCAGCTGCAGGAGAACTTCGGCGCGAACATGCTGGCGATCGTCGACGGCATCCCGCGCACGCTATCGATTGACGGTTTCATCACCGCCTGGGCCGAGCACCAGATCGAGGTGATCGTTCGTCGTACCCAGTTCCGTTTGCGGAAGGCCGAGGAGCGCGCCCACATTCTGCGCGGTTATCTCAAGGCCCTGGATGCGCTCGATGACGTCATCGCGCTCATCCGGCGTTCGTCCACGGTCGAAGACGCGCGGGACGGTCTTATCACCCTGCTCGACATCGACGAGCTGCAGGCTCGGGCCATCCTCGAAATGCAGCTGCGCAGGCTTGCCGCACTCGAGCGACAGAAGATCGTCGACGAGCACGACGAGATCGAGCGAGAAATCGCCGAGTACAAGATCATTCTCGGGAGCGAGCAGCGCCAGCGCGACATTGTGAGCGAGGAGCTGACCGAGCTCATCGCCAAGTATGGTGACGACCGCCGCACCGAGATCATGTTCGGCTTCGACGGCGACATGAGCGTGGAAGACCTCATCCCCGAGGAGGAGATGGTTGTCACCGTCACTCGCGGCGGCTACATCAAGCGCACCCGAAGCGACAACTACCGAAGCCAGCACCGCGGCGGCAAGGGTGTGCGTGGTGCGCAACTGCGCGCCGACGATGTGGTCAACCATTTCTTTGTCACCACGACCCACCACTGGCTGCTGTTCTTCACCAACACCGGGCGGGTCTATCGCGCAAAAACGTACGAGATTCAGGAGGCCGGTCGCGACGCGAAGGGGCAGCACGTCGCGAACCTTCTTGCGATGCAGCCAGGCGAGGAGATCGCACAGATTCTGGACATCCGGGATTATCGGGCGGCCAAGTACCTAGTCCTCGCGACGCTCGGTGGGCTTGTCAAGAAGACGGCGTTGAGCGAATACGACACCAACCGCACCGGCGGCATCATCGCGATCAACCTTCGAGAGGGCGACGAGCTGGTCTCGGC
>JBBQZJ010000024.1:0-13738 GCA_038207805.1 Actinomycetales bacterium
CCAGTGACCGGCTCGAACAGGTTGCCCCGCCGGAACTCGATGTTGGTGAAGCCGTTGAGCTGCGCGTTGAAGCTGGCGAGCTCAAGGGCTCGTTCCGAGATGTCGGTGGCGATCACCCGTGTCGCGTGGCGAGCAAGATGAAGGGCTTGGATGCCGCAGCCGGTGCCGAGGTCGAGTGCGAGGTCGACGGGAGCGGCGATCATCAGAGTGCTCAGGGTCGTGGATGCCCCACCCACCCCGAGCACGTGCTGCTCGGGTATCGGCCCTCCGAGTGCCAGCTCGCCGAGGTCGCTCGCGATCCACCACGCCGCCACCCCGCCGGCGTCGACGACGGAGTAGGGCCGGAGGTCGAGTCGGGGGGCGGCAGTTGCGGCGCTCGCAACTGGGTCGATACCACCGCTGGTCGCGGCGGCGGTGTCGAATTCGACCAGTCCCAACTCTGCCGCGCCGGCGGCCGTGAGGCTCGGTAGCGCGCGGTCGAGCTCATCGAGTGTCACGGGCAGGCCGAGCACGAAGATCCGGGCGAGGATGGCGAGCGGCGTGTGCCCGATGGCCCTCAGCGCGGGAACCCGGTGCCCGCGGTGAAGGGCTGCTGCGGCATCCGCACCCCACAGATCGGTGAGGCCGTCGACAGTGAAGTTGGCCGCCCGCAGGTCGGCTGCGAGTCGAGCGATCTGGGCGGCATCCACACCGCTCAGTCAATCAGGTTGCGGGCGGGCGCTCAGTTCGCGAGCACGCTGAGGATGTTGCCCGCGGGGTCAGTGAACCACGCGATGTCGGGGCCCATGTTCGCGGCTTTGCCGCGTGCGATGCCTTTGTCGTCCTGGTGGGCATCCTCGTAGCGTTCGAACGTCACGCCGGCTGCGGTGAGGTCATCGACGGCGGCGTCGATGTCGTCGACCTCAAAGTTGAGCACCGTGAAGGTGGCGGGCACGTGATTCGGCTTCGGATAGACAATGACGTGTCCGCCACCGGCGAGGTGCAGGTCGAGCATCCCCATCGGATTGTCGCCGAGTTCGAGGCCGAGCACGCCACCGTAGAACTCCATGGCTGCATCGATGTCGTCGACCGAAAAACCGCTGAACGCGTGTGATGCACCGAACATAGTTGCTCCCTTACTCACGTCCGGGCGGACTCAGTACACACTGTCACAGCACCCGGGGTGCGTCTATATGGGGAGCCTTGAGTACGCTTATGGGGTGAAGTCCCTCAGCCCTGCGCAGATTCGGGCGAGCTTTGTGAACGTCACCCAGGGCGAGGCGGAGCGCATCCCGATGCCGCCTTTGCACGATGTGATCTGGGATGACCGGGAGTACCTCGGCTGGCGCGACCAGCAATCGCACCAGCGCGGCTACCTTGTGCACTGGGTGGACGACCGCGCCGTGGGGGTGGTGCTGCGGGCGTCCGAATTCTCGCTCCAGCCGGGCATCTCGGCGATGTGCGCGCTGTGTGGCATCACGCGCCCGTCGGATCGCGTGACGCTGTTCTCGGCTCCGCGTGCCGGCCAAGCCGGACGTGACGGCAATACGATCGGCACCTACCTGTGCGATGACCTGGCTTGCTCGCACCTGATCCGGGTGCTGCCGCCGGCGACCGCGTTGCAGACTCCGGATGAGGTGCTTCAACAGCGCATAGACGGTCTGATTTCTCGGATGGGCCGGTTCACCGCCAACGTGATGAAGACCGGCTAGGTAATCGGGGCCTCGCCTCTCCCACTACCCCACCCGATCCACCTCGGCCGCGATCGGAGGCAACACGCGCTTCATGTAGCGCGCCCAGAACAGCCGAACGATGAGCCCGACGATCCAGCCGCGACCGGCCAGAGCATGAAATTCGTAGGTCCAACGGATGCGGGTCCCCGACCCCACGCGCTCGAAGCGCCACTCCGCGCGAGCGCCCGATACCAGCCGGCCGAACAGCTTCTGGAAGTCGCTCAACTCGTAGGCGAACAGTGTGGGCGAGTCGGCGTCCGTGATGGTCTCGACGACCGAGCCGCCGTCAGACAAGAGCAGAGTGCGGGTCTGGCCGACGGCATCCCACGCCCCCGTCTGGTTGCGCACCTCAGTCACGGCGGGCAGTGGGCCGAACTTCGGGTAGAAGCGCGTCGCGTCGATCGGGCCGGAGACTTCCCAGGCGCGCTTCGGAGTGGTCTGCACGACGGCCTCAGCCGCGGCGCTGGTGAAAGTGGTCATAATCGCTATTCGTAGCACAGACCCGGGGAGAAAGGACTAGCGCCTCCACGAAGTCGGCCCGTCGGTGCCCGCAGCGTAGGTCTCGATCGGCACGGCATCCTTGCGCCAGGCAGCCAGCACGCTGCCGACGATGCGCCAGCACTCCTCGGCGACATCCCCGCGCACCGACAGCGTCGGGTCGGCTTCGATGAGGCTCGACAGCACTTCGCCATAGGCACTCAGCTCGCCGGCCCCGAGATCGGTATGGAGCACGGTGCGATCGAGGTCGAACGGGTCGCCCTCTCCGTTGATCACGAGGTCGAGGTCGAGAGTCGCCGGTTTAAGGGAGATTCGCAGCCCCGAAGGCCCCGCGATACCTCGTAGTCCGCGCGGCAGGTGCGGCACGTCGCGGAACACGATGACGATCTCCTGACGGTTCTCCCCCAGCGCCTTGCCCGACCGAACGACGAAGGGAACACCGGCCCAACGCCAGTTGTCGATTGCGAGGGTTATCTCCGCGAGAGTCTCGGTGCCCAGTGAGGGGTCGACACCCTTCTCGTCCACGTAGGCGGGGAGCCGTTTGCCGTCGATCGTTCCCGCACCGTACCGGGCACGTCGACTCGCTGTGCCGTTCTTCTTCCACGGTCGAGTCGCCCGCAACACCTGAGCCATGCCGCCGCGCAAGTCGTCGGCATCCACACTCGCCGGGGGTTCCATCGCAACAAGGGCCAGCACCAGCAGCAGGTGACTCTGGATCATGTCGACAGCGGCGCCCGCCTTGTCGTAATAGCCGGCTCGACCCTCAAGTGCGAGAGTCTCGTCGAAGGTGATCTCCACCCGCTCCACGTTCGGCGCCGAAAACAGCGGCTCGAAGATCCGGTTCGCGAAGCGCAAGCCCAGCAGATTCAGCACCGTCGACTTGCCAAGAAAGTGATCGACCCTGAACAACTGATGCTCGGGAAGCATCCGCTCGAGCCGGCGGTTCAGTGTCTTGGCTGTCGCGAGATCGGTTCCGAACGGCTTCTCGAGAGCGAGCAGGATGCCCTTGGGCAACTCCAGCGTCGACAGAGCCTTGCAGGCAAGCATCGTCACCGCGGGCGGCAGAGCGAAGTAGACCGCTACCCGACCCGGTGCCTCGGCCAGCACTCGGGCGAGATCCGCGGGGTTCGTGGCATCCCCCTGCAGATAGCGGGAACTCTTCGCGACGGATGCGGCGAGCGCCGACGACTCCCCCGCGAACGCATCCGCAACCCGCTTGTGCCACTCGGCCGACGTCACCTCGGCCCGATCCACACCGATCACCGTGAGTTTCGTCGCGCGCGGCGAGCTCAGGTACGACGAGACTCCCGGCAACAGAAGACGGCCGGTCAGGTCTCCGCCGGCCCCGAGAATGAGAAGGGTGTCGATGCGTTGTTCGGCCACGCGCCGACCCTACTCCAGAATGGGACTATGACCGACTCCGCGATCTCCCCCGCCCGCCGCTTCTTCCGCCGCCTCAGGCTCACGCTGGTGGCCGCGCTGCTCGCGCTAGTGCTGATCGTGCTCGCCTTCCTCGTCTACGCAAACATCGTCTCGCGTGGCGAACGCGACGCCTCCATCGCCGCGTGGACCAACCCCGCGGTGTCGATCGTGTCGACGGATCACTCCATTGTGATGTCACCAACCGGGACGAACTCCGGCACCGGTCTCGTCTTCATCCCCGGTGCCAAGGTCGACCCATACGCATACCTCTACAAGCTCAGTGGAATCGTCGAGAGCGACGGCATCACCATCGTGATCACCAAGCCGACGCTGAATCTCGCCTTCTTCGACCTGCGGCCGCTGGCGGCCTTCACCACGGATGCCCCAGCTGTCACCACCTGGTTCGTCGGCGGCCACTCGCTCGGCGGGGTGCGTGCCTGCATGCTCGCTGACGACCCGCAGGTCGCCGGGCTCATGCTGTTCGGCAGCTACTGTGCGAACGACCTGTCCGCGACCGCGATTGATGTGCTCTCTATCGGAGGCACTGAAGACGGCCTGAGCACACCGCAGAAGATAGCGGATGGCGCACCCCTGCTTCCGACTACTGCCACCTTTGTGCAGGTCGAGGGCCTCAACCACGCAGGCTTCGGCAACTATGGCGCGCAGTCCGGCGACCGCCCCGCGACGATCACCAGTGATCAGGAGCGCGCGGCGATCACTGACGCGATCGCGGAATTTCTCGCGGCCCGCTAGGGCGCGGGCATTGTCGGGGCGGGCGGGGCTGCCGGGGCAGCCGGGGCAGCAACCTCGGTCGACTGAGTCGCGGGTCCTCGTCGGGCCCACGTCATCCACAGCCAGATGAGGGCGCCCACCGCCGCAGTGCCGAGCGCGATAATCGCGCCCACGGGGAGCCCGTCGGTGCGGTTCGCGATGCCGAACCAGACAAACAACAGCGGCACGTTGACCAGCGCGGAGATCAGCACGGACGACCACGTCACGCGCCACGGCCTGCGCGCCCTGCCGCCCTTGAGAATCCAGCCACTGATGAGAAAGCCGGTCAGCATCAGCACAACGGCGACGACCGCTGCCCCGATAACGAGGCCACCCACTATTGCCCCCGCGTTGTCGAAGAGCGAACCGTAGGTCGTCGGGTCGGCAAACTGGCCCAGGATGGCCGAGATCGACCCACCAAAGAACGCAAACGCACCGCCGCCCAGCAGGATCAGCACGAGCGCCGTCCAGCCGGAGCTGAACAGAACATTCCCGATCACGCCGGCGATTAGCGCGGCCACAACCTGGCGACCCTCAAGTTTTGCTTTCATGTCTTACTTATACCGCGCTTCTGCCCCGTTCCGCTCGCGTCGCATCGACTACGATGACCGGCACGCCGCGCTCACGGGCACGGCGGACCATGTCTGCGGTTCCCCCGGTGCCGCGCGAGGCAGCCCCATCCCACACCGCGACCAGCAACTCACTGCGATCGAGCATGGCGAGCCCGGCCGCGAGGTAGGCGGCGCTGTCGACGCGCTCGGCATCCACTGTGGTCACGCTGACAGCCGCGGCCACCAGTTCATCAAAGCCGCGCCGGGCAGCATCCGGCAGGCTCTCTCGGTAGTTCGGGCCCGGGATGATTACCTCTAGCGTGCCGCCCGCCGCGAGCACCGCCCGGGCGAACAGTTGATCGGCGCCCTCGGCGAGGGCCGAGACCCCGATGAGAGGGGGATCGACTTCGGTGAGCCGATCGGCGATGGCGGCGAACAACCCGGGCTCGTCGTTGAGGTGGCGGTGGCCAGTAATACCGACGACCGTCACCGACGACCCTGCCACGACAGCCAACGGGTGTGTTCGGCGATCAGCGCATTCTCGACGGATGCAACGAATGACGGCCACTGATGCTCGTCAATCAACTCCAGCCTGCGCCCAAAGTCGCGCATCTGAACGGCCTGCGACTGATACGTGCCGGCGAGGAGGCCATGCTGTCGCAACTGCGACCATGCGATGAACGCGGCAGCGAGTGCGCTCAAAATGCCGACGATGCCATCCCATGGGCCGCCGCCCAGCACCGCCTTGAGCAGCGAGAAGATGAGGCCCGAGACCTGAGCGACAAGCATGAGCAGCAGCCACATCCGCGAGCGGCGCAGGTGAAAGGCCGCCTTCGTCGTGTAGTACCGCTCCTGGTCTTCGATGCGATCCCGAAAGTAGGTCTGGCGAGCCTCGTCGAAATCGAGTTGTCGCGTCGCCCTCATGTCATCGGTGATCTCCGAGAAACCGCCGGTGCGAGCCTCCGACCGCGTGAGGAGAACGTCTCGTCCGATCGTGCCGAACGCCTCGATGAATCGCGCATCGATCGCCTTGCTGGCCTCGGTTCGCTCATAGCCGGATGCGCCGAACGCGTACTGAAAGCACAGCGACTTCGAGACTTCGGCCGCATTGCGAGCCGTGTACCACGCATCCTCGTCTTTGCGCTGCATCATCACAATGCGCAGGAGCAAGCCGGTTCCGAAGAAGGCGGCGGCGATGATGCCGCTCCAATCCACCGCCGGTCGCACCGTCACCCAAGAAGTGGCGGCGGCGATCGCAGCGAAAACGATCAGCGCCAACTGCAACAGGTTGAGTCGAAAAAACGTGCGCTGTTGAGCGGATGCCACCGCGCCGGCATCGTGAACGAACGGAGCGAGTTTCATGATCTACTCACTGTGGCAGGGCCGGGGGCACCGCTGCCAGAGGCTAGGTCGAAGTCGCCATTGTCCATCGCGGTAATGATGGATGCCGCATAGGCCCAATCCCAGCGCCGCTTCGACCCGTAACCGTGCCAACCCCGCCCTGCGGAGTAGGTCATCAGGGTGACGCCAGAGGGCATCGGGTCGGCGGCAAGTGGCGCGAACAGCGGTAGGGCGCCCGCGCGCTGAAGGAAACCCGCCCAGCGTCGAGCGACCTCGTCACGCCGCCACGGCGAAAGCACCAGCATGAGCCGCACGCCCTGCGCCTGTGCCGCAACGTGCTCCATTTCCCACTCCAGCCCGGCGCGCACCTCTCGCGGCGTGGCCGACATCACTACCGCTCGCGCACCAGCGCTCCACTCGGTGACCTTGTCACGCCACTCGTCGTTGCGCAGCGAGACCTTCGCTGCGCCCAAATCGGAGAGCACTTGTTTGCTGCCCGCGATGGCGATGACCGGACCGTACTGGCTGAGGTACTCGACCAACACTTCCTCGAACCGCGGGCGAGCAAAAGGGGTGAACAGTTCGATAAAACCGCGACGCCCCACCGAGTCGTCGACGCGAAGCCGGTCTTCGTCGAAGCCGCGGAGGTAGAGAAAATAGGGCCGGTCGTCGACCGCGAGGGTCGCCTGCAAGGAGCGCCTGCTCAGTCGCTGACCGAAGCGATCGAGAAGGTACGCGAGTGTCACCGGAACGACCAGCATGATGAGAAACACGAAAAAATAGGTTCCGGTGTCGTCGAGGGCGTGAACCGCGGCGCGCACGACCGATGACGCGACGGCCAGCGGGTCGCCGGCCAGGCCGGCCTGCACCTGCTGCTGGATCGTGAGGGCCGTGAAGTCGCGGTCGGAGATGAGCATCAGGCTGGCCAAGAAATACAGCACCACAGTGAACCCGGCCAGTACTGCGGCAACGAGCCGGATGGCGCTGCCAGCGATGCCCAGTGGCGTGGGCAGGCCGCGCCGTCGCGCGAGGCGCAGCAAGCGATGTGGCCGCCACAGCAGCCGCAGCACGAGGCCGAAGATCGCGAAGTAGGCGAACGGCGAGGTGAAAACATAGACAAACTGGAGGGTGATTCCGAAGACTTGCGAATCGATGACGGTGAAGAACCAGACGAGAGCCACGAGCACGGTGAGGATGCCGCGGCGCACAATCCGGCCGATCCGTACTCGGCGCACCAGGGCATCCACCGCCGTGAAGTTGGGCACTGCCGTCTGCACTGAGTACCCACGCGAGCGAAGCCAGTAGTAGACGCGCTGTGGCACCGTGAGTAGCAGGAACGTGAGCAGGGGAACCACGATGACGAGCCATCCCGCCTCGAGGGTTGCCTGTTCGAGCGTCGTGTCTTGAACGACATCGCCGGGCAGAAGGTCGACGAGCTCGGTCGCGTAGTCGGCGGTCGACGCCGCGCACAACTCGATGTCACCCTGCGGGCAGGTGCGCTGAACGTTGACGTAGATGTCGCCCTGTACCCACGACCTCGTTACGCCGCGAACCTCGGTGCCGTACCGGGACGCCTTGTCGAACCCGGCCCCAAAGACACTGGTCAGACCCGTGCCGTCGGAGAGGTCCAGCCACCGCTCGTGCTGGATGCGGAACGCATCACGTGAATCGGCGCAGCGAACCCAGAACGCCTCGATCGATCCCCCGTCGACGCCGGTCCAGGTCGTGAACGCCCCGTCTATACAGCGATCGAGGTCGCCTTCCAGCGCGGTGCTGGCTGCCGAGAGCACCCAGCCGTTCTCGTCGCCGGGAGTCCACGCGCCGAAGAAGTCCCCTGGCACCCGCTGCACGGGCGCGACGGCATCGACCGGGCTACCAACGAGTGCCGCGAGTTCACGAGCGTACTGCGCGCTCCGGGCATTGCATCCGTCGCTGCTGTCGGCGTCGCTGCCGTCGGCGTCGGTGCTGTCGGCGTCGCCGTCGCCGGGGCTGCAGGACCGCGCAACCGTCACGAACCACTCGCCCTGAGTCCAGAGGCGGTTGAGACCGTCAAATCCCGGGTAGGGCGACACACGTTCTTGGCCTTCACCGAACGCCGGCATCGGGTCGACGGCGGGGAACATGCCATTCGACGCCCAGGTCGTGGCGAGCAGCGCGCGCGCCGCCGCCGAAGTCGGGCAGTGTGCCCAGACCAGTCCCGCCGTCTCTCCAGCCTCGCTGGTCCAGCGCGTGACCCGGCCGGTGGTGCAGGTGCCGCGTGTTCCCTCGGTGTCGAACGACTCGGTCTCGGTCCAGGTGCCATCCGTCGGTGCCCAGTCGGCTAGGGCATCCGAGGTGTCGTCCGCGTGTGCCGCGCCGGAGGTCCCGAGCCCGAGTGCGCCGGCGAGGGCGAGGGCTATCAGAAGGGCGGCACGGGTGGACATCGGCGTCCAAACGGGTTCGATGAGCAGGTGTCGCGATGCTACCGGATGGGTGAGACCCTCGGAAACCGGGGGCACCCGATCCGCAACCAGAACGGAACTCTCCCGTAGTGTCGTCGGCCTCGAGGGCGGGGATGTCGATAGCGTTTGCTCATGAGTTCATGGCGCGACGGGGTGAGTGCTGGCGCGCAGGCTGAACTCGATTCCCTTCTCGACACGTCGATGGGGGTAGCACGCCGCTATCTGGAGAAGGCCAGCGAATTCGACCCGTTCGCTGTGTTTCTCGGCGACGACGGTAGGTACATCCACGTCGAGTACAGCAAAGAGCGCAAAGGTAAGCCGCCCGAGGTCGAAGTGATACTGATGAACCTGCTCGAACAATTGCGATCGGTTGCTGGCGATGCTCGGTGCACCGCAATCGTTCTCAACTCGCGGCTCGATCGGGAACGAACGGACGCCCTCGAGGTGCGCCTCGAGCACAAGGAGGGCGGGTCGCTGGTCGTACTGTTGCCGTACAAGCGGGCGCTGTTTGGTGGAGCGACCGAATACGGCCAGTTACACGGATACTCGAGCAGGCGGCTCGTCTGGGCCTAGATCGGCGTTAAAGCTTGCGGTGATCATCGTCAGAATCTGGCGGGACACGTCCAGATTCTCGTCGGAATGACCCGCGAGAGTGTCGATGTACATCTGTCGATATCGGTTGTACATCGTGGTCACCAGCGTCAAGCCCTCGTCGGTAGGAGTGAGAAGAACACTGCGCCGGTCGGCCTGGTTGGGCACGCGCGTCACGAGTTGTCGAGCGACAAGCCGGTCGGTGACGGCAGTGATTGTCGCGGTCGACATGGCCATCGAAGTGGCCAACGCCTTCGGGGAGTCCGGCCCGAACTCGACGAGGCGAGCAAGAGCTCGAAATTCGGTGGCCGTCAGGTTTACCCTGGCTGCGCTGCGAACCCGAAGCGCCTCGACGGCACGAAAGAACGCCGTCGCGCTAGCGATGAGCTCGTCCATGCGCTGAGATCGCAAATCGTCTGCCATCAAGAGTCCCTCATGAAAAACTATTGTGCCGCATGCCAGCGACAGCGAGGGCGCCCCAGCCTCAACGTAGGCTTGTGGCCATGCCCCACATCCAGCGCGTCGAACCCACAGCAGGGCAAGAATCCGTGTGGGACTACCCACGACCCCCGCGAATCGAACCAACACACGAGCGCGTCATCGTTCGACTCGGCGGGGCGGTTATCGCCGACACTGTGAACGCGCTACGTGTGCTCGAGACGAGCCATCCGCCCGCCTATTATCTGCCCCGTGAGTCGTTTGTCGAGGGCAGCCTTATCCCCGCGCCGGGGACCAGTTTCTGCGAGTTCAAGGGCCTCGCGAACTACCTGACCGTTCGATCGGGGGATGCCACAGCCGACCGTGCGGCATGGTTCTACCCGACACCGTCCCGAGGCTTTGAAGGGCTCGTCGACCACGTCGCCCTGTATCCGGCGGCGATGGATTCCTGTGAGGTGGACGGGGAACCGGTGGTGGCTCAGGCCGGCGGGTTCTACGGCGGCTGGATCACGTCGCGCGTCGTCGGCCCGTTCAAGGGTGAGCCGGGAACGCTCGGCTGGTAGTTGTCGCCGCGCTGTGCTGAGGTCATAGCTCGGGAGTAGGCTGCGGGCATCCAGTCTCCTCACAGGAAGGCCACCCGATGGTCCCCGAAATCAACTACATTGCCGTAGTTCTCGCAACCCTCTCGAGCATGATCGTCGGGACGATT
This sequence comes from Actinomycetales bacterium, assembly GCA_038207805.1. Taxonomy (GTDB): domain Bacteria; phylum Actinomycetota; class Actinomycetes; order Actinomycetales; family Microbacteriaceae; genus Rhodoglobus. Next base: position 10,475 of record JBBQZJ010000024.1, read on the forward strand.
TGGTATACCCCGAAAGTTTTCGGCAACTACTGGATGAAGGCCGCGGGAGTTACCCCGTCTGGGGATGCGAAGGATGCCATCCGCCCGATCATCGTCACCCTCATCGTGAGCTTCATCACGGCGTGGGTGCTCGCCGGCGCGGCGTTCATCTCCTTCAGCTTCTACGGCGGCAGCTTTCTCGTAAACACCCTGCTGACCGGCCTCATCCTCTGGGGCGGGTTCACCGCTGCCCGATTCATCACACACGATCAGTTTGACCGACGTCCCACCGGCCTCACCGTGCTCAACGTCATCCACGAATTGGTCACGATCATGGTCATGGCGCTCATCATCGGAGTCTGGCCGGCCTGAGCCGTCACGCTGCCGTGATTGGATGGAGACATGCCATCCTCCTTGCCCGTTGTTGTCCCCGATCTCACCGGACGTCGTGCCGTTATCACTGGCGCCAAGAGCGGGCTGGGCTTCGGTCTAGCCGGTCGACTGGTCGCGGCGGGCGCCGACGTTGTGCTCGCTGTGCGCAATGCAGAGAAGGGGGCGGATGCCGCGGCTCGCCTCGGCGGCGGAACCGTGCGCGTGGTCGACCTCGCCTCACTCGCGAGCATCGCCGAGTTTGCTACCACGCTTCACTCCGAGGCTCGTCCGGTGGATATCCTCATCAATAACGCCGGCGTGATGGCCCCGCCGAAGCGCCAGACCACGGTCGACGGCTTCGAGCTGCAGTTTGCCAGCAACTATCTGGGAGCCTTCGCTCTGACGGCTCGGCTGATGCCGCTGCTGAGGGCCGCCGAGCACCCGCGGGTCATTGCGCTGTCGAGCATCGTGGCACGCCGCGGGCGCATCGATTTTGATGACCTTCAATCGGAGCGCAATTATGTGCCGTATGCGGCATATGCTCAGTCGAAACTCGCCGACCTGATGTTTGCGCGCGAGTTACAGAAGCGCAGCGACCTGGCTGGGTGGCGCATTCTGTCCGCTGCTGCGCATCCCGGTGGCACGTCGACGAACCTGCAGACCGCCGGTCCGCGCCAGGGTAGGGCATTCCCCGGCCCCGCCAAATGGATCGCCGACCGGATTCTCCAGCCGGTCGAGAACGGCATTCTGCCGGCACTGTATGCGGCGGTCAGCCCGGATGCCACCCCCGGCGCCTACTACGGACCGAACGGGTTCCTCGAACTGAGAGGCGACGTGACGCTCGCGCACGTGCCGCCCCGAGCACTCCCGGCCGAGGATTCGGCGCGTCTCTGGGATGTCTCGCTCGAGCTCGCCGGGGTCACATTCGGCGAGTAGGCTCCAGCAATGACTGAGCCTCGGATGGATGCTGTCGATGTCGCCATCATCGGGGCCGGGTTTGCCGGCGTCGCGATGGCCGCGAAATTGGCGAGCCGCGGCATCCGCGACTTTGTTCTGATCGAGCGTGCCGACGACGTCGGTGGAGTCTGGCGCGACAACACCTACCCGGGCGCGGCATGCGACATCCGCAGCGACGTCTACTCGCTGTCGTTCGCGCCGAACCCCGACTGGTCGCGCAGTTACGGCACGCAGTCGGAGATACTCGACTACCTGCGCACGACCGCGCGGAAGCTCGGCCTGTATGAGCACACCATGTTCGAGCACGAGGTCGAACGCGCCGACTGGGATGCCGCGACCCAACGCTGGCGCATCACCACGAGTCATGGCGAGTTGTCAGCGCGCGTGCTCGTGTCGGGACACGGCCCACTCATCAATCCGGTGTGGCCGGCGATTGAGGGGCTCGACACGTTCACCGGACCGCGTTTCCATACCGCCCAGTGGGATCACTCTGTCGACCTTGCCGGCAAACGCGTCGCGGTCATCGGCACGGGTGCGTCCGCGATTCAGGTGGTGCCCGAGGTCGCGAAGGTGGCGGGACACCTGACCGTGTTCCAACGCAACGCGCCGTGGATCGTGCCGCGCGCCGATACGCCAACCTCGGGGCTGCGGCGCCGGGCATTCCGGCGGTTTCCCGCGCTGCAGCGGATCGCACGGCGGCTGCAGTTTTTGCGCGCCGAGGCGAACTTCTTGGGCTTCCGGTTCGCACCGGTCGGCTCGGCGGCCGCCCAGCAGTCGCTCGCATTCCTGCGCAAACAGGTCACCGACCCGTCTCTGCGAGCAAAGCTGACGCCGACCTACCGCATTGGCTGCAAACGGATTCTCGTGACCAGTTCCTACTACCCCGCGCTGACCCGACCTAACGTCACGCTCGAGACCACTGAGATCACCGCTGTCGACGGGTCCGCGATCATTACCGCCGATGGCGCCCGCCACGAGGTGGACATCATCATCGGGGGCACGGGATTCAACGCGACCATGCCCTCGATTGCGGCCCGGGTTCACGGGGTAGGTGGGGCTGCGCTGGCGGAGGGCTGGACGCCACACACCGCCGCTCTGCGCGGAACAGCGGTCGCGGGCTTCCCCAACTTCTTCCTGATCAACGGGCCAAACACGGTGCTCGGCCACAACAGCATGATCTACATCATCGAGTCCCAGGTCGACTACATCCTGCAGGCGCTGGATGCCTCATCCGGTGGCACCATCGAGGCGACCGAAGCCGCGCAACGCAAGTACAACGCCGAACTTCAGCGCACCCTGGCGTCCTCGGTGTGGATGATCGGCGGATGCTCCAGCTACTACGTCGACGCCGGTGGTCGCAACACGGTGATCTGGCCGCACTCGGCGATGGCGTTCCGTCGGGCGGTGCGCAAACTCGACGTCGGGGAGTACACCGTCGCTCCCGCGGCCGTCTAGGCGAGCCGCCAGCTAGCGCAGGTAACAGTTCACGATCAGGTCGCCCCGGATCATCCTCAATTCGTCGATCACCTCCGCGATCAACTTCTTCGTAACCCCGGATGTCGCCACATCGTGCTGCCCGATCGGCCGGAGTTTGCCGGTACGAACCCGCACCACCTCCCAACCCGCCGACCGCAGCAAACGATCCTTGCGGCGATCGATGACCTCCCGCTGGCCGATGTGCTCGGTCGAGTTGCGGCCCATGGTGTCGTACTCGATCGCCACTTTCAGTTCGGACAGCACAATGTCTGGCCACACCTCGAGGTGGGTGAAGAAGGGGCGGGCGACTCGAACCGCCGAGAATCCGGGGTCGTAGGCGAGGCGCGCACCGAGCAACTGGGCCAGCCGAGGTTCGGCGGCCGAGGCGGCGGAGGGCGCGCATCCGCTCACGAAGGCGTCGCCCACGGCGTGCGCAGAGGCATCCGACCGCGAACATAACGGGCGGGCGCGCGTCGGCTT
>JBBQZJ010000025.1:0-13660 GCA_038207805.1 Actinomycetales bacterium
ATCCCTCGACTTGCGAGCTCGGCGAGCAGGTACCCCCGGCCTCACCGCTAGCGATTCAACGATCGAGCGGTTCGACCTATTTACGATCATCGTCCTAGGGGAGGTGGTGGTCGGTGTCGTCAGCGGCATCGCGGATGCGGACCGCACACCCATCGCGATCGTTACCGGCGTACTGGGCCTGGGCATCGGGTTCGCCTACTGGTGGAGTTACTTCGACCTTGTGGGGGGTCGCCGGTTGTCCGAAGGTCGCGGTGCCATGGCGAACTGGATTGTTGGCCACTTCCTCGTGACCTTGACGATCGCTGCAACCGGCGGCGTGATGGTGAGCATGATTGGGCACACATCGGAAGAGCACGGCTCCGGTCCTGCGGCCATGGTGCTGTCACTGTCGGTCGCGGTTGGACTGATCGCCCTCATCCTGATTCTGACCTCTCTCGAGGCATGGCGAGAACTCGCCGCGGTTTACCGCCGCGTAGTGGTAGCGCTGGGCGCGACGGCCGCGATCTCCATCCTCCTCGGCTGGCTTGCCCCACAGCCGTGGCTGCACTTCCTGCTACAGACGCTCTTGCTCGGTGCGGTGTGGGCTTACGGCATCGTCACGTGGTTCTCGTTCGCCCAAGATCGGGTGGCTGCAGACACGGTGGCGGAGCCAGCCGACCCGGCGAGTTAGGCAGCGGCGACTGGCGACGGTCTAGGTGCTTCAGAGGTCGTACTTGCTGTTGAGCGCCTTCACGATCGACTCGTTTTCGATGTCTGTTTCGCTCAACGCGGCCAGTTCAGCGAGGTAATGGTCGAATCCGCCGGGTGTGAATATGGTGAGCAGTCGTGCGCCATTGGCGCTCGAAACCTCGTGCCACGCGTCCTTGGGGATGCTGATGGTCATGCCAGCAGTGGCGATGGTCGTTCCGTGATCGAACACAAATAGGGCCTCGCCCTCGAGGATGTGAAAGATCTCGACCATCCCGCGGTGGCGGTGGCGCCGTCGCTGAATGCCACCACCCGCTCGGGTTTGGTCGGCAGCCCGCGCTTGAGCCTAAGCATCCGTGAACCCCGCAGCTAAGGCGTTCTCGTGGGCCCAGTTGATGAGGCCGAACAGGGGCTCGACCAGGGTCTCTCCGAGCGGAGTCAGTGAGTACTCGACCGTTACCGGAGTACTGGGCACCACGGTTCGTTGCACGCAATTTGCGGCCTGCAGGTTGCGCAGAGTCTGGGACAGCATCTTTTGGGAGATGCCATCGACCCTGCGTTTGAGATCGCTGTAGCGGTGGGTTCCGTTGCTCAGCACGAAGACGATCAGGGGTGTCCACTTGTCTGCGACGAGGACGAGGGCTTGCCGCGCCGCGCATTCGGTGAGCACATCCTCTGGGCCGAGAACCAGTTTGGGGTTGATCAAGTCACTCTCCATTCGATACCACGCCACCAATAAGTGCCTTATTGCTGTTGGATGCCTAGGTGCATAAAGTCTCCACATAGCGGGATCACAATGCAAGCCCGTCTTTCGAAATTCACCCCAACCCCCAAGGAGGAAACCCTCGTGGCCGTGCTTCAAATCGTGAAATTCCGAGCCAACGCCGACACAGACCCTGCCGAGTTCGAGGCAATGAACGAGCGCTTCCAGCGTGAGATCGCCCCGATCCTGCCCGACCTTGAGCGTCGTGAGGCCGCCGTTGATGCCGAAGGCAACTGGACCTTGGTACTTCGGTACTCAGACATGGAGAGCGCAACCCGACCCCCCGGGGACCACGGGATGGAGGTCGCTGGGGCTTTCATGCGGATGATCGACATGTCGACAATGTCGGTCAGCTTCCAGACTGTCGTCAGCGAATAGACCTCGGGGCTCGTCCGGCTCGACTCGGGGCGGATGAGCCCGCCGACCATCGCACCTGCTGCTCAGCATCGGCCTCATAGAGTTGAGGCATGACCTCCCTCGCACTCCCGAGCGATGCCTCGCAGCACTATGACCTCGTGGTGATCGGTGCCGGCCCCGCTGGCACGTCGGCGGCCGTTCGGGCAGCCGAGCTCGGGGCTCGCGTTGCGGTCGTGGAGGCATCTCGCACGGGCGGAACGTGCGTCAACACCGGCTGTGTGCCGACCCGCGTCTTGGCAAAGACGGCACGGCTGGTGCGCGAGGTGCACCTCGCACACGAGTATGGCATCGCGTCAGGCGCACCAGAGGTCCCGTGGGACGCGACGGTAACCCGCGTTGCGGCGACAGTCGACACGCTGCGTTCGTTGAAGGATGAGGCTGGTCATTTCGCTGCATCCGGTGTCGAACTCTTTCTCGAGGGTCGCGCCAGATTTGCGGATGCGAACACCCTCATCCTCGACAGCGGCCGCCGGCTGACCGCGGACTCGGTGATCATCGCGGTGGGCGGCCATTCTCGGCGGCTGCCGGTGCCGGGTGCAGAGCTTGCGACGGTCCCCGAACACGTGCTCGATCTTCCGTCGCTTCCTCGCCGGGTCGCTATCATCGGCGCCGGTAATACGGGTGCACAGCTCGTTACGGTGTTCAGCTCATTCGGATCCGAGGTGGCCGTGTTGGATGTCGCGCCCCGCATTCTCCTCGCGTCGGACGCCGACATTTCTGCCGCCGTTTCCGCGGCTTTCATCGCGCAAGGTGTCGCGGTGCACACGGGGCTCGACGGTATCGAGAGCCTCACAACGGCCAGCGACGGCTCGATCAGGCTAGCGTGGCGTTCCGGAGGACAGCCCGCAGCCGCCGATTTCGACGCGGTCATCATGGCGACCGGCTGGCCCGCGGATGTCGAGGACCTCGGCCTAGCGAACGCTGGCATCACGATCGAGCGCTCGGCGATCCCGGTCGACCAGTACTTCCGCACCGTCGTGCCGCACATCTACGCCGTGGGGGATTCCAACGGCCGCGACATGCTCGTGCAGGCCGCCCACTTCGAGGGCGAGGCCGCGGCCGAGAACGCTGTGCTGGATGCAAATCGCCGAACACCGCATCATCTGCTTCCGGCGGGAGGCTTTACCGACCCGGACTATGCCGGAGTGGGTCTCACCGAGGAGCAAGCCAGGGAACGTGACCCGCACTGCGTTGTGGCGACTGTCGATTACACCGAGCTTGACCGCGCGGTGATTGATGATCGCTCCCTCGGCTTCTTGAAGCTCATTGCCGATCGTCGGCGGGAACTGATTCTGGGCGCGCATGCCGTCGGTGAGAACGCGATCGAGGTGGTGCAGTCCGTGACGACTGCCATGGCGGCGGGAATTGACCTGTCGACTCTTGCGGGGGTGAAGTTCGCTTACCCGACCTACAGTGCGGTTATCGGGCTTGCGGCACGAGCGCTACTGGCGCAGCGCGCCGGGGCGCGATCGGAATCGGCTATCCAGGGCTGAGCGCCGGGTCGCTGAACAGCGAGACCAGCGAAGGGTCGAGCGCAATGATGGCTGCGGGGGTGGTGCGGCGGCCCGAAATGACTACTGCGGAGCAGGTGGCTGCGAGTGCTGCGGCCTGCTCGAGCGAGGCGCCGCGGGCGATGGCGTAGAGCAATCCTGCCGTGCTCGCGTCCCCCGCACCGTTCGTCGTTACCGGTTTCTCCACCCAGACCGGTGGCACGGTCAGCGAGCGGTCGGCCCACGATTCGGCGAGCGGGGCGAGCAGGGCGCCGCCCTGCCGCAGCCGCTGCGCCGAGGCGGTTCGGATGAACAGACCGTGCACCCCGGCCGAGATCGCGACCACGGCAACGCCATCCGCAATCATCGTGTCGGCGAGATTCGCCACGACCTCGGGCGAGTATCCGGAGGGCATTCGCAGCGAGGAGGTGAGATCGTCGAGGCTGGGGCTGACGATGTCGCACACCGCCGAGGCTGTGGCGAGGATTCGGCGCCAGTCGAGCAAGCCCACGGGCGAGTTCGGGTCTACAACGGCGAGGTCGAGCGATGTCGTGGCGCCGGCCGCACGCGCTCGACTCAGCAGGGAGTGCAGTGGTGTGCCACCGTCAACGAGCATGCCGGGAAGAAGTGACGGATACCCCACGTGCAGTAGACCGTAGCCATCGACGTCGACGTGCGTTCCGTCGAACTCATCGTTCGCACCGGTGTGATGCCAGAACGTGCGGTCGGTGTCAGGTGCTTCGATGACGAGGCTGTACGACGTTGTCGAATTCGGCGACATCGACAGCCGGGGTGGGGCGAATCCGCGGTCACCCAGTTTCGAGAGAAGTTGTGCGCCCAGCTCGTCGTTACCGACCGAGGCAAACGGTGTCACGTCGGCGCCGAGGTCGGCGAGCGCACCACCGGTGTTGGCAACGCATCCCCCGAGTTCGATTGATAGCGGTCCAACCGCGACAAGGCCGCCGGGGTCGAGCACCGGGGCGCTCACGAGGCGGGGCGTGATGTCGAGGCAGAGGTGTCCTGCGACAGCGATTGAGTGCACAGGAGCCTCCTTTCTGATCGACAACGGAACAAGTTACTCTGGCACAGGCGGCGCACGAACCACACCGAGTCGTCGATTTTCCCAAGGGAGAGTTTCACCCATGTCCCAGTTCCGGCTCAACAGACTCTTCAACGCGAGGTCGGGCAGGGCGCTTGATGTCGCGGTCGATCACGGCTTCTTCGGCGAGGCCTCGTTCATCACGGGCATCGAAGACATGGATGCCGTGATTGCCACGCTTGTTCGGGCCAACCCCGATGCCGTGCAGCTCACTCTCGGTCAGGCCCGAATTCTGCAGCGCATCCCCGGCAAGCAGAAGCCAGCACTCGTGCTGCGCGCCGATGTCGCCAACGTCTACGGCAACCCGCTCGACACTCATATCTTCAGTCACCACGTGCCGAACGCGATCGAAGAGGCGGTGCGCCTCGATGCAGTGGCCGTGTGCGCCAATCTCATGCACCTGCCCGGTCGTCCCGAAATTCGGGAGGCGAACATCCTCTCGATCATGGCGCTGCGCGAGCAAGCGACGAAGTTCGGGATGCCGCTGATGATCGAGCCCCTCGTCATGCAAGACAACGCGAAGGCCGGTGGCGGCTACCAGGTCGACGGCGACACGGCCAAGATCGTCACCTTGGTGCGCCAAGCCAAAGAGCTCGGAGCCGATCTCATCAAGGCGGATCCGACGGACAACATCGCCGACTACGCGAAAGTCATCACGGTAGCGGGAGACGTTCCGGTGCTCGTGCGCGGCGGCGGTCGCGTCGACGACCGAACACTGTTGGAGCGCACGGTCGCCGTGCTCGATCAGGGCGCGAGCGGCATTGTGTACGGCAGAAACGTCATCCAGCACCCGAAGCCCGCCGGTATCACCTCGGCCCTCATGGCCATCCTTCATGACGGGGCCAGCGTGGATGCCGCGCTCGCGATTCTTGCGGAGAGCACCGAGTGAGCACCCCGCAGACGACCCCACCGGCGACGGTCAACATCGCCATCATCGGCGCCGGGCTGATGGGCCGTGAGATCGCGGCGGCCATTCAGCGCTGGCCTGCGCTCATTGACCACCCGGTGCGACCGCGGGTAACGGCCGTCTGCGACATCAACCCGGCCGCCCTCGACTGGTTCGACGAGATTGACACGGTGACGACAAAGGTCACGGACTACCACGAACTGCTGGCCGACCCGACGATCGACGTGTTCTATGTCGCGGTGCGGCACGATCTCCACGAGCGCATCTACACGGATGTCATCAACGCCGGAAAGAGTCTGCTCGCCGAGAAGCCCTTCGGAATCGATGGGCGGGCTGCGCAGGCGATCCTTGCAGCGGTGGAGGCGCATCCGGAAAGCTTTGTGCGGTGCTCCAGCGAGATGCCGTTCTTTCCGGGAGCGCAATTGGCGATCAACTATGTGCGCAGCGGTGCGCTCGGCACCATTGTGGAGGCGCGTAGCAGCTTTTTGCATTCCAGCGATATCGATGTGACGAAGCCGATCAGCTGGAAGCGCCAGAACCAGTTTTGCGGTGAGGCCGGCGTGCTCAACGACCTCGGCCTGCACACCTGGCACGTTCCACTGCGCCTCGGCTGGGTGCCCGAGACCGTCTACGGTGTGCTTCAGAACATCGTCACCACGCGTCCGGGACCGGACGGCGACCTCGTCGACTGCGATACCTGGGACAACGCCGTGCTGCACAGCTGGGCGCACCACGACGGGGTGCGCTTCCCACTTACTACGGAAACGAAACGCATCGACCCCGGCCAGAAGAACACCTGGCTGTTCGAGGCCATCGGTCTCGAGGGTGGTGTTCGCTTCAGCACCAAGAACCCGAAGCTGGTCGAAATCTTCACGCTCTCGTCCGTGCCGGGCGGCGGCACGGAGCAGGTCTGGCAGCAGCTCGAGGTCGGCAGCCAGTCCGTGTGGCCCACGGTCACGGGGCCCATCTTCGAGTTCGGGTTCTCCGACAGCATCCTGCAGATGTGGGCGGCGTTCCTCGCCGAACGGGCGGGCGAACTGGGGGAGCGCTTCGGCTGCGTCACCCCGCACGAAGCCGCTGCCACCCACGGGATCTACGCCGCGGGCATCCGATCGAACGCTGAGGGCGTCGCCGTCGCTCCATGAGACGCTATCGTTCCCACGCCCGCCGTGACATGCTCGGCATATGACCGACGACAGGTTGCACACTCAGATGGCGGCATACGACCGTTGCGTGCTTGATCGCGACCAGCAGCTCGCAGAAACGGTTCTCCATTCTGACTACGCTCTCGTCACGACGAATCCGGCCGTCCTTGTCGTTGCTCGGGCCAACTGGCTCAGAATGCTCCCCGATTACGTCGTGCACTCGTGGAAGGTGAGCGAGCACCTTCTCGACATCCGAGACCGTACCGCGGTGGGGTTCCAACGCGTCGACATGGTGGCCACAGTGCTCGGTACCGATAGGAGTGGTCCGTTCCTCATCACCGATGTCTGGCTGCGTGAGGACGACTGGCGAGTCTGGCGGCGGCACTCGACAGCCCTTACGGCCGGCGCGTTTGCCGAGGAGACACCAGCTCCTTAGCCTGCCGATCGGCAGCGCGAGTCACCAACCGGTGAAGAGAAGGTGCTGCACCAGGAGCGCGAACACCAGCTGAGTCACGAAACCCCAGCGACGCCAGCCGTCGGGGAGCAGCGCCGTGCCGACCAGAAGCCACGGCACGAACGGGAGCCAGATGCGCTCGACCTCGCCCTTGCTCATTCCCGAGGCATCCGCAAGCACGATCGTGATTGTGGCCGCCAGTGTCAGGAAGACGACAACCCGGTGATCGGATGCCCACTCGCGCCACCTGCGCATTCCGGCGAGGGTAGCGGCAATTGACGAGCCCACGATCGGGCCCGCGCTCACCGCGAGCGCTGCCAGGTTGCCCCAGATCCAATAGCCGAGCGGGCGGCGGGTAGCGATGCCGTCCCAGTAGCGTTCGACCAGCACGGGGTAGGCCTGCCACCACGCGAATCCGCCCGCCGCGAAGCCCACAACGACCACGCCCGCTCCGCCGAGCGCCCAAGGCAGAGCCCGCCATGACCGGGCGATGATCAGCACCGTGACCGCGAGTACTCCCAGAAGCAGAAGCCCGTATGACAGAAAAACGCAGTAGCCGAGCACAAGTCCCGCCGCCAGACCCCACGCACCGGCGGCACGCCCGGACGTCGAGGTGGCCGCGATAGCAAGGAAGCAGAGTCCCCACGCCGCGAAAGCCGTAAACATGCCGTCGGCAGACACACCCATCCAGATCGCCGCCGGCCCCATCACAAGGAACGGGAGCGCGCGCCGTGCGGCCGCCTCCGCGCCGAGGCGGCGAAGCGTGATCGCAACAGCGACAGGAACGGTCGCGGCAAGCAGAATCACAACGAGACCGGCGGCCAACCAGCTGCCCAGCCCGACCTGCACCAGAACCCAGAAGAACAGCAGGGCCCCCGCCGGGTGTCCGGCGATGTGAGTAGGCCAGTTGCCGGGTGAATCAGCGGGGATGCGCGAGATGAATTCGTGAAGCGTTGCGCCGATGTCAGTGATCGAACGTGCAGTCTGAAGATACTCGTACCTGCCATCAAGTATCGCGCCCAGCCCCGACGGCCCGTCGACCAGAGCGAGACTGACGATCCAGACGAGAGCGCCTCCCATGCTGACTAGCACAAGCCGACGCCACCGCAGGCTGGCAGCAAGTCGGGGGCCGAAGCGGGCGGCGAGCACCGCGAGCACGCCGGCAGGCAGTGTGCCCCACCCCAGGTGCGGTCGCCATTGAGCATGCAAGGGAGGAAACGAGTTAGCGAACACCGCCCAGCCCGTTGCCGCAGGTATCACGATGGCCGCGACCATGAGCACGAGAGCGACGGCCACGCCGATTGCCGGCGCGCTTAGCTGTGGGCGTTGGCGAATCATCCCAGATGGAATCCCCACGAAAGCAGCCGGTTCAGGCGCAGGGGAACCAGGCTGCCGCGGCGTCCGCACGCTGGCGGTGCTCGACGAATCTCGCACGCACCTCGTCGATCCGATCCTTCAGCGGGAAGAGCTCCCGCGACACGAGCTGATCCTCGTGGTCGGCGGCGATCGGGTGCCAGTAGACACCGTCTGCGGTGATCGTCACCTCGGGAATGAGTGACTCCACTGTCAGCTCGATACCGGTTTCGGAAACTCCGCGATGAGCTAGAGCACGGATGACTTGGTCTTCACGCGCGATCCCGATGGAGTCGAGAAAGTCGTGGAAGGGCTCGAGCTCGTGAATCTGCTCGGCCGGCAGGGTGGCCGCAACTTTCACGCGGAACCCCTCCTCGTGAGCGATTCGGATGCCGTCGACTGCCCTCTCCCACGACCGCTTACCGCGGTGGCTGTCGTGGATCTCCGGGGTCGCGGAGTCGATGCTGATCTGGAGGGTGAGTCGCTGCCTGTCCATGCGGCGCAGGCGTTCCAGGCGGTTGCCCTTGAACAGCATCCCGTTGGTGAGAAGGGTTGTCGGGAGCTGTGCTGTGCATGCCGCAACGACCTCATCGATGTCGGGCAAGAGGAATGGCTCCCCGCCGGTAAGGATGAGTTCAGACACACCAGCGGCAACCGCCTCTGCGGCGAGCTGCTGAACCCGGTCGACCCCGAGCGCGCGCCGCTCGGTCTGCGGCGATGACCGTACGCAGCAGTAGTCGCAGGCCAGATTGCAGTCGAAGTTGGTGTACATCCACAGCCGAGTGCCCGGCAGTTGGTCGGGATCGAGCTCCGCCAGTGGGTCGGATGCCCGGCCGCGGCGCAGCAGCGCAGAGGTGTCTCCAACATCCACGACCTGGTTGCCGGTTCGCTCGCTCCACGCGGCCAGCGTTTCTAACGCTGCAGCGGAGTCTTCAACGCGCCACTCAACCGTGAAGGTGGCTCCGGTCGCGACGGCACCGGCACGCTCGACGAGGTCGAGCACTAACGTTTGACTCACCATCGAGGAGTTATCCCTTGCGTTGCGACTGCATCAATGAGTGACTTGTAGCCCTCGAGCTGCGGGAGAACCCACTGCTTGAGGCCCTCCATCTCGAGGATGGTGCGGTGGGCCGGGTTCTCCCAGTTCATCGCGAGCAGGTGGTCGACCCACGGCTGCAGACGCTCATCGGGCATGCTCGCGAGCGCCGTGAAGTTGCAGTGACTGTAGGTGGGTGACTCCCAGAAGACCTCGAAGGCACCGGGCATCAGCTCGTCGCGGCCGATGGCCTCCCAGGTGTTGATACCGATGGCTGCGGCATCCGCTCGCTCGTCGAGGATTGCACGGAGCGCGTCGAGTTCGCTGCGCCCGGTGTCACCGTGTTTTCCGACATCGCTGTTGATGCGCAAAAGTTCTACGTCGCCTTCGGCAAGCCCAGCATCGGCGAGAAATTGAACGGGAAGGATGGCGGCCTGAGCCGAATCCTTCGATCCGAGCGCCAAGCGCCGGCCTCGCAGGCTCGTCAGATCGGTCATGCCCGAGCCCGTTCGCGCGACGAACATGGTCTGGAAGACCGTGTCGGTGTCCCTAGTGGCAATGGCCTTGCAGGCCCCACCAGTTTGAGCCAGCGTTCGTACCCAAGCCAGGTTGGTGTTCCAGGCAAGGTCGATAGTGCCATCGATGAGGAAGTCCACCTGCCGCCCGTAGTTGGAGAACAGAATGAAGTCCATCTCCGAGTCGGTGCCAGCGAAGTAATCGCGGATGCCTTCCCAGATCGTCACGACGTTGGGCGTATAGGCGACAGCGCCGATCAGCAGGGGTTGCACGCTAGCGAGGTCCTTCCGTGGATTGTGTGGACGCACGGCCGACTAGCCACACGCTGACGAGCCCGATTCCGAGGCCACCCATCAGAGACATGGTTGACCCGTCGCCGCCCAGAAGATTGAACGCCTGCCCGAGCTGCACAAGTTGAAGCACTGCGCAGACGAGGAACACCAGGCCCGCGAGCAGTCCCAGCACCGGGAGCTTTCGGGCGCCTGCGAGTATTGCGAGAAGCCCGGCCACAGCGATGACTGCGATGCTTGCACCGCGAACGTGGATGAGGTCGAAGGTTTCCCCCACGCCGGCAGTGAGCGCGAACACACAGCTGGCGACGGCAACAATTCCCAGCACCAGCGTCGCTCGGTGCATGTTGGACGCGTTCATGATGCCCTCATCAGGATCGAGGCGAACCGTGCGGATGATTGTCGCCAGATCGGCCGGAAGATCCCGTCGAGACCGTAGCTTCGGCCAGCAGCAGTGCCGAGGAGCACGATGTGAGCGAGCAGCATGAGGTAGTACGACCAGTGCCATTCGTTCGGCGCATTCAGTACCGAGAGTGTGATGGCCAGCGTCTGCGCGATTCCCACCAGCGCCCAGAACCGGGTTGCGAGGCCAATGAGCAGGAACGCGCCTAGCGCGGCCTCCGTCAGGAGGGTCAGATATCCGAACACGGCGAGGTTGGGGAGAATGACGGACTCGAGAAATCCCGAGTAGAACGGGAGAACCGGGTACTCGATGGCCTGACTAACCCAGAAGAAGAGACCCTTGCCTGCTTCCCTGCCAAAGTCCGGTGGAACTTTCCAGCTCGCATTCTGGATCCACAGAACGGCGATCCCGACGCGGAGTACCGCAAGCGCAATTCCGTTGAGGCGAGATGACTGGGCTGCGTCAAGAGACGTATGCAGTGACGTATCCATCGTGCTCCTTCTCTAGTGAGGTCATTCAATCCCGTGGACCAGAGGATGCGATCGTAAAAGTTCTTACCGAACCATTACGGCTGCGATGTTGTGCTTCGTGTGGTCACTCTACCCCGCGTACGATCGGGCAGCGCGGGCGGACGATCCGCCGGATAACAAAGGAGATATTTGTGGCGAATCGACTGGACTCCTCGGCATGGAGGCCGATGCACACGCGCATCGCGATTGCCTTGGGCATCGGATGGATGCTCGACGCTTTCGAGGTGCAGATCATCGGGTCGGTGATCCCCGGGATCCAAGAGGAGTTCAGGCTCGACAGCACCCAATCGGTGCTGATCAACGTCGTCTGGTTCGGTGGCATTGCTCTGGGCGCCATCGGCTTCGGCTACCTAGCCGACCGTGTCGGCCGCAAACGGCTCTTTATCGCCACGCTCATCCTGTACTCGGTGGCAGCGATCGCGACGGCGACGGCGCCCGACTTCACCCTCTTCATCATCTTCCGATTCATTACCGCCCTCGGCGTGGGTGGCGAGTATTCGGCCGTGACTTCCGCGATTTCCGAGTTCACCCCCGCGCGCAACCGTGGTCGAAGCAACGGTTTGGTCATGAGCTTCTGGGCGCTCGGCGGAATTCTTGCCAGCGTCGTGTCGATCGTGGTCATCTCCACGCTCGGCCTGACCTGGCGCTACACCCTGCTGTTCGGTGTGATCAGTGCCGTGTACGGACTGGTGGCGCGACGGCTCATTCCCGAGTCGCCGCGCTGGCTGGCATCGAAGGGGCGTCTCAAAGAAGCAAACGACGTGGTCACCTCGATCACCGGAGTCGAGAGCCCGACCGGGTACAACGACACGGCGGGAATGAGCACGGGTCGTTCACGATTCGCCGAACTGTGGGCCAACTACCGCGGTCGCCTGTTCTTCGGTGCCGCGCTCGACTTCTCGGAAGCTGCCGGCTACTACGGGCTGTTCACTGCCATGAGCATTCTCGTCTTCTCGGCATCCACGGGAAGCGTTCCTATCGCGGATGGGGTACTGCCGTACTACTTCTTGATAGCGAACTTTGGCGCTCTCGCAGGCGGCATTCTCGTCTCGTTCGCCCTCGATCGGCTGGGCCGCAAACCCACGGTGACGTTCTCGTACACCGCCGCCGCGATCAGCATGATCGGATGCGCACTTGCTGCGGGCACCGGGTCGGCAACCGTGGTGTTGGTTGCGTTCACCGTTGCCGCATTCTTCGCAACCTGCGCCTGGGTCTCGGCCTACCCGACCTTCTCCGAGCTCTTCCCGACTCGGCTTCGGGCGACGGGGATCGGCGTGAGTGTGGGAGTCGGACGCATCGGCGCGATCATCGGACAGGTAGTGCTCGCGGTCACGGCGACGGCATGGGGAGTCGGCGTGATGTTCGGCATTCTGGGCTTGTTCTGGCTCATCGGCGCGCTCGCCGGCGTGATCTGGTGGAAGTTCGGTACCGAGGCTCGCGGCGTATCCCTTGAAGACCTCATGGTTGCCCGCGGTGAGGTTACTGACGCCCCTCGGGTTGGTTAGGTGACGACGCCGTTGCCCCGAGTTCGCGCGCAAACCGCGTGTTCGGGGCAACGGCGGCGACCGCCCGGGCACCCGCAATGGTGTCTACGTCGGTGAGCTGCTCGAGGTAGCCCACCCGTAGGCCGGCCGACTCGAGCCGAGCGAGCTGAATGGCGCCCGTGTCATCCCGAGACATCGGAACACCGCGGATCAGGTCCCCCCGAGGGTGCCGCATGCCAAGGGCCCAGAAGCCGCCATCCGTGGCCGGGCCGAACCAGGCATCGATGTCTTCGGCCCAGTGGTCGAGTGCCGGCAGCAGGTGACCCGCCGTCAGCTGGGGGGTGTCCATCCCGACCAGCAGGGTGGGCCCAGTGCAATAGTCGAAGACCCAGGCGAGCCTCTCATCGAGGGCTCCCGCGGGCTGTGTGACGACCTCGAATTCATGGGCAGAGGCCGGAACGCGAGTGCCTTCGAAGAACAGGATGCGTCGGCTCGCTGGCACGGAGGCGAGCGCCGCCGCTGTGTCATCGATGCACGCCGCCGCAACCACAGCTGCCTGCTCGAGGGTGAGGGGCGGGCTCAGCCGCGTTTTCGCTCGGCCGGGTAGCGGTTCTTTGGCAATCAGGACGACGGTGGTCACGAGTCGACCCGAGCCGCCGCCGCCCGTTGCGCGGCAAGGAGTCGGGACATATCCCCAATGGCGACCAGGGTTCCCCGCACTGTGCCGGTGACCTTCGATTTGCCGACCCTGGGCGAGTAGGGCACTGACACCTCGGCGATCCGCCAGCCGGCGTTATGAGCGAGCAGTACGGTCTCGAGCGGGTAACCGCTGCGGCGATCTTGCTGGTTGAGGCCCAGCATCTTCTCCCGGGCCGCCGCGCGCATGGGTCCGAGGTCGTGCAGCGGCAGTCCGGTGGCCCGGCGCATCAGCACCGCGAGCGCGCGGTTCGCGAACCGCGCGTGCAGTGGCCAGGCGCGGGCGCTCGTCGACCGACGCCGCCCCAAGACGAGATCACTGGTTCCGTCGAGTATCTGCTTGGTGACTAGGGGGAGGTCGGCGGGGTCCATTGAGGCATCCGCATCGCA
>JBBQZJ010000026.1:0-13358 GCA_038207805.1 Actinomycetales bacterium
AAGAAGCCGGAGGACGAATTTCGCGACATGTTGCGCGACTTTCTCGAGGGCAACACCGACATCGACCCGGCCCAACTCGTCGGTGCTGCTGGGCTGCCGAACGATCCGGAGATGGTGGCGCAGATGATCAGCCAGTTGCAGAGCGCGCTGGCCAATAGTGGCGACGGCATCAACTGGGCGTTGGCGCTCGAACAAGCGCGCGCCATCGCTGGGCGCTCGACGGTTGTGTCCCTGCCTGCAGAACGTTCGCAGCTTGAGCAGGCGCTTCATGTGGCATCCCTTTGGCTCGACGAGGTGACCGAGATCTCCCAGCTCACCGCGCAACCACGGCTCATAAGCCGACAGGAATGGGTGACCACGACCATGCCGGTCTGGACCCAGTTGGCCGAACCGGTGGCGACGTCGATCGCGAACTCTCTGACCGACGTGCTCAAACAGAGCGCTTCGGACGAGCTCGACGACATGATCGAGGGCGCAAGCCAGATGATGCGAAACGTTGGTGGAACCCTCTTCGCCATGCAGCTGGGCCAGGTCGTTGGCCAACTCTCCAGCGAGGTAGTCTCGGGCGGCGACATCGGCATCCCGCTCATGGACTCGGAACAGGCAGTGCTCGTGCCGCAAAACGCCATAGCGTTCGGCGCCGGCCTCGACATCCCCATCGACCAAGTTCACCTATACCTCGCTGTGCGTGAACTCGCGCACGCCCGCCTGTTCCGGCACGCGAAGTGGCTGCGCCTGCAGTTGCTGACCTCGATCACGGAATTTGCCAAGGGCATCCGCATAGACACGGAACGACTCGAGCAGTTGGCGAGCGAATTCGATCCCGCCAATCCCGCGGAACTGCGGGACGCCATGACCAGCGGTGCTCTGATCCCACCGAAGTCGCAGGATCAGCTTGATGCGCTTCAGCGGCTCGAAACCACGTTGGCACTGATCGAGGGATGGGTTGACGTTGTGACGGCGCAGGCGACAACACGCCTGCCATCCAGCGTGGCGATCGCTGAGACCGTTCGGCGGCGTCGCGCGTCGGGTGGCCCGGCCGAGTCTGCTTTTGCGACCCTGGTCGGTCTGGAATTGCGCCCCCGAAGACTGCGCGAAGCGGCAGCGATGTGGCAGAAGGTGACGGATGCCGTCGGCAATACCGCGCGCGACGAACTATGGTCGCACCCCGACCTCGTTCCCGACGGTGACGACATCACCGACCCGAGTGCGTTGATTGCCCGCATCACCGCAACCGAGGTCGTGCGCGATGACGTCGATCGAGCGATCGACGAGCTACTCGGCGACGACTCGAGCGATCGGCCGCACGAAGAGTGAAGCGCGGCGAGCCGGCCCCGGGCAACGGTGCCCTGTGGAACGGTGCCCTGTGGAACGCTGCCCCGTCGTGGGCACCCTTCCGGGCACGATGGGCGGATGATCCTCAAGCTCGACCCCAGGTGGCCGCTCGTCTGGCGCAGTCCCACCAGTCTTCAAGTCGGCGTCGATCCCCCACTTTTCGTACTTGACGATGTAACCGAAGTTCAGGAAAGACTGCTCGCCGCCCTTGCCGTCGGCGTGAGCGAGGCCGGACTCGCCCTCATCGCACGCAATTCCGAAGAGCGGGAAGATCTACTAACCCTCGCGGCCCCGGCACTGATCAGGTCCGACCCGGCAACCAAGTCGAGGGTCGTGGCGATCTCCGGAAGCGGTCCGACACTCGAGCAACTGGCGGCTGTGCTGGCTTCGGGTGGGGTTCGCACTCTCGTCTCCGAGCGGGCCGATGATCTCGTCGACCGGGGTGCGGATGTCGCCGTCGCGATCGGCCACTTCGTGCTGTCGCCGGTGCTGCACGCCCTCTGGCTGCGTCGAGATGTACCGCACCTTCCGATCGTGTTCGGTGACAGTGCCGTCGTAGTCGGTCCGATCGTCGTGCCGGGACACGGCCCGTGCCTGCGCTGCCTCGAGCTGGCTCACCGCGATCAAGATCCGTCCTGGCCCGCCGTGGCATCCCAGCTTCTGGGTCGACCCGGCAGCGCAGAGTCAGCTCTGCTGTCGTGCGAGGCAGCTGCTGTAGCGACCCGGATGGTGTTCGGCCTGCTCGATGGCGCTGCCAGCGGTACCTCGGTATCGACGCGAATCGACCTGACGACCGGCCTGCGAACCACCCGCACCTGGCAGCTTCACCCCGAGTGCGGATGCCGCGGTGTCGGCCATCTCGTCTCGGCGGAGGTCGGAGCTACCGCACTTCGGCGAGGAACCGGCTGGGCGGCCGCTGTGCCGCTCGCCCCGGTGCTGGACTTGCCGACCAACTGAGTCCGAGCCTGCGACGGGCGCGGGTGATACCCACGTAGAGCAAGCGCCGCTCCTCCTCGATCGCGCCGGGGGTCTTGGCGTAGCTGATCGGAACCAGACCCTCGCTCAACCCGATGAGGTAGACCGATTCCCACTCCAGCCCCTTGGCGGAGTGCAGACTCGCGAGGCTTACCGCAGACATCGTCGGCTCGTGCTGACCGGCCTGACGCTCGAATAATCCGTCGACAAATTGACGCAGAGTCGTAGAGCTCGGTGCCTCCTCGGCGAGTTGCATCAGCGCGTTCAGGGACTCCCAGCGTTCACGAACGGCACCCCGAACCTCGGGCGGATCCTGAGACCAGCCGATCGAGCGCAACACGTCACTGACCGTCTTAAACAACGGCTCCACGGAGGTCGTAACGGTAGCTCCGCGGAGAAGCATGAGGGCCTCCTTGACCTCGCGCTGGTCGAAGAAGCGAGTCGCCCCGCGCACGGCACTCGGGATGCCCAGATCGCCCAGTGCGGTCTCCACAGCACGAGACTGAACATTGATGCGGTACAACACCGCGATCTGCTCCGGTTTCGTGCCAGCCGCAATCTCGGCCGCGATCGAGTTGGCCACCCCGCGCGCTTCGGCGGCGTCACTGTCATACCCCGTCATTGTGGGTGCCGGACCGGCCAGTCCCGACACCGGAGTCAGGCTCAGGGCACCGGGTCGACCGCGCATTAGGCGGTTGGCCAGGTCGATGATCAACGGCGTCGACCGATAGTTCTGCTCAAGGCGTACGACCACGGCATCCTCGTGCTCGGCCGCGAATCCCAACAGATAGTCCGGGCTTGCCCCGGCAAAGGAGTAGATGGTCTGGCTCGCGTCTCCGACCACGCACACGTCGTCCCGATCGCCGAGCCAGAGCTGCAGCAGGTCGTGCTGCAGCGGTGAGACGTCCTGGTACTCGTCGACGACGAAGAACCGATACTGCTCACGCACCTGCTGGGCGACCCGCGGCTCGGCCTCGATCATGCCCGCCGCAGCGAGCAGTACATCCTCGAAATCGATTCGGCGCCGTTCGTCTTTCAGGTTTTCGTAGGCCAGTTGGAGTTGCGCCATGCGTTCCATGGGAAGTGCGGCGGGCAGCTGTCGGTCGCGCGCGACATACTCTTCGATGCTCAGCCGGGAGGTCTTGCGCCATTCGATCTCAGCCGCTGCATCGCGCAGTGTCGCCGTATCGACCTTGAGCTTGACCGTGTCGGCGGCGTGGGCGAGCAACCGTGCTTTGCTCTCGAGAAGCCCCGGCATCGTGCCACCGATGACCTGTGGCCAGAAGAAGTTCAGCTGGGCGAGCGCGGATGCGTGAAAGGTTCGGGCGGTCACCGCGCCAGCCCCAAGCGCGCGCAGGCGACCACGCAATTCCCCCGCCGCGCGCGCCGTGAACGTGAGCGCCATGACCCGACTGGGCGGGTAGACGCCGGTCGCGACCCCGTGGGCGATGCGGTGGGTGATGGCCCGAGTCTTTCCAGTTCCGGCACCCGCTAGCAGGCATACCGGACCCAGCAGCGTCTCGGCCGCGACGCGTTGCTGATCGTCGAGTCCGTCGAGCAGGGAACTCGATTCGGTCACTGTTGCCCATCGTTGATACTCGAGCCGTACCACTGCTCGATGATGGCACGCGCGATGGATGTCGGGCCCGGCAAGCGAATGTGGTCGAGCGCCGAGGCAAGCTCCTGGCGACCGAACCAGCGCAGGTCGAGAATCTCGGTGCCGTCCGGCGTGGCGATACCGTGCGAATCGTCGGCCAGCCGCGCCATGAAGCCGAGCATGAGCGACGCCGGAAACGGCCACGGTTGACTTCCGAGATAGACCGGGTCGACAACGTGCAGCCCGGATTCCTCGAACACTTCGCGCTGCACGGCCGACTCGAGCGACTCCCCCGGTTCGACAAAGCCCGCGAGCAGCGAGAACCGGTTGGACTCCCAGAGAGCATTGGAGCCGAGGAGCAAGCGGTCGTCGGCATCCGTTATTCCGACAATGACCGCGGGATCGGTGCGCGGGAAAACCTCCGTATTGGAGAGGGGGTCACGGCGGACCCACCCGCCCTTTTCCGAAACCGTGGGTTCTCCGGTGCGCGGCGAGAAGCGATGACTTTCGTGCCAGTTGAGGATGCCCAGTGCCTCGGTGAACAAACCGGCATCGCGGTCGCTCAGACGATTGCCGATCTGGCGCAGGTTTGCCCACTCCGACTCAGCAAGGTGACCGGCGTCGGCGAGCGCAACGGCGACGATCGGGGTGCCCACCGGCTCCGGGCTCGTCGAAGAGGTAGACCTGCCCAGGTACACGCGCTCGTCTGCCCGCGGCACGGCATCGACCGGCAGCAGCGCGAGCGAGGATGGCCCAGACAGGAGAGCCGAACCCTGAAGAATCGGGAGAATCCGCGTCGCTGGGTCGGCCCATAGTTCATCGAAGAGCGCAGGATTCTCCCGGGCAGCGTGGTCGCGATCGACCTCGAGTCTCGACAGTGGCAGCTTGCTGAGAAACGTTTGTGTCATTGGGCGACCCCGTCAGAAGTGCGTGGCGTACGGCGGATGCGCGGGCGGACCGATCTACCCTTGCGAATATGGCCAGATCCCATCTCACTCTAGCCGCGCTGGCGACCTCTGCCGTCGACGGTCTTGACGCGGCGGCCGCTGCTAGCTTCGGGTCCAACCAAGGCGGAGCCAGCCCGGGCGCAGCCAACCAGAGCGGCGACTTCGACTCGGCGATAATCACAGGACGAGACGGCCGGCACTGGATCATTCGTGTGCCCCGCAATTCGCGCGCCGAACTGCAGCAGTCCGCCGACCTGGTTGCCCTGCGTGCCCTCAGTACCGGCGTGCGAACACGACTGCCGTTCGCGGTGTCCGCGTTTGCGGGACAGGTGGCTGTCGACTCGACCCGCGCCATAGTGTACGAGTTCGTGTACGGCAGCAAGGTGCCCCTGGCCTCGTACTCGACGGGACCAGACTCGCTCGCGGCATCCGTCGGTCGCGCCATCGCTGCGATCCACGACCTTCCTACCAGTTGCGTTGCCGACGCGGGCCTGCCGGTCATGACGGCGGGTGAGTGCCTGCGCTCCTGCGTTAGCGTGATGGATCGGGCGGCGGCGACCGCGCTGGTGCCCGCGTCCCTCTTGGGGCGCTGGGAGCGCGCGGTCGAAGACGCCAAGCTGTGGCAGTTTCAGCCGACCGTAATCAACGCAGCGTTGGCTGCCTACTCGTTCCTCACTGCCGACGACAGTGTGACAGGCGTGCTCGACTGGCACGAGCTACGGGTGGGTGACCCGGCCCGCGACCTGCAATGGCTACTCGGCTCACACAGCGACGCGATCATCGATAGCGCGTTCGACGCCTATTCTCGTTTGCGCGGAGCCGGCGACCGTCAACTCAAGCAGCGCGCCACGTTTTATGCCGAGCTCGAGGTAGCCCGATGGCTGCTGCACGGCACCGAGACTCGAAACTCCGAGATCGTGGATGATGCGGTGCAGATGCTGACCGCACTCGCCGACAACCTCCGCAACGACGTCATGAACCCCCTCGCGGCCAACACGGTACCGACCATGGCAGTGGACGAGATCGAGGCCTTCCTCGATCGCACCGAACGCGCCGTCTAGCTACTCGGTAGGCGAAGTAGCCGCGGCGGCGCGGGGAACGATCGCTACCCACTTGCCGCGCCGCGGACTGACCGTCATGGTGAGACGACCGCTGCGGGCGAGAACGGCCGCGATCGCGAGCGCCGCCACAGCAGGCACGATTCCCGCGACGGTGAGCGCGTTTTTGGGTCCGATGACTTCGGCGATCCAGCCCATGAGGGGGCCGCCGACGGCCTGGCCACCGACGATCACAATCCCCCAGAACGACATGACTCGCCCTCGAATGGCGAGATTCGAGGAGAACTGCACCATCGTTTCGCCCGCCGTCATGAGCAGCAAGCGGCTGAGCCCAACCCCGACTAGGAGGGCGAGGAACATCGGATAGAACGGCGAGATACCCGTCAGAATCAGGGCAAGGCCGTAGAGCAGGCCGCCAAAGATGATGGTACGAAGTCTGAGGTTTGCCCTCCGGGTCGACGCTAAGGCGCCGGCGAGGGCTCCGACGGCCGCTAGCGAGTTGTACAGTCCATACCCGGTTGGTCCGGTCATGTAGACGCTGTCGGCGACGCCGGCGAGCAGTGCCGGCATCGGCATCCCAAACACGGCCACCACCCCGACAATCACCATCGTCCAGAACAGCGAGGGCTTGCCGAGGATGTACCGCGCGGCTTCGCGAACCTGTCCCCTGGATTTGGGGGCGCGCGGTGCCACGAGCAGTTCCCGGCTTCGAACGGCGAGCAAGAGTCCGATTCCGATCACGGCGGCGACCACATTGAGCCCGACCACCCAGCCGGAGCCGACTGCAACGATGAGCAGACCACTCAGAGCCGGCCCGAGAAGCGCGCCAAGATGGAAGATCGACGCATTGACGCTGATCGCGTTGCGGAGGTGGCGAGGGCCGACGAGCTCGTTGACGAACACCGAGCGGGCCGGGCCATCGAAAACTTGGGCCACGCCGACGGCGAGCACGAGAGCGTAGACCGACCAGAGCGTTTCGATTCCCGTGATCACCAGAATGGCTAGTGCCAAGTTGAAGATGCCGCCGGCGGCCTGAGTGACGTAGAGAACCATGCGTTTGGGAAATCGGTCGGCGAGCACACCGGCGTAGGCGCCGAGTACCAGCGTGGGCAAAAATTGCAGGGCAATCGTCAACCCGACCAAGGCGATGCTTCCGGTGATCTCCAGCACCAGCCAATCGACAGCAATCCGCTGCATCCAGCCCGCGGTGTTTGACAGAAATTGAGCCAACACGTACAGGCGGTAGTTGTGAAGTCGTAGGGCACTAAAGGTGTCCCGCCAAGCCGGACGCTGCATCACAATGGCGATGGGCATGGTGGGCGGACTTGTCACGATTCCACGGTAGGGTCTGATCATCCATATGAATGGATAATCACGCCTATAAGTCCCATCACGTTTCGTAATAAGGGGTGGTCGTGTTCGATCCCGTTCTGCTTCGAAGCTTCGTGGCAGTTGCCGAGACCCTGAGCTTCACCCAGGCCGCGCTGAGACTGGGGCTCAGCCAACCCACGATCAGCCAGCACATTCGAAAACTCGAAGCAGCTGCCGGACGACATCTCGTCACCCGCGACACCCGTGCCGTCGCACTCACCGACAATGGCGAGGCAATGCTGGGGTTCGCGCGAACGATCCTCGCAGCACAGGATCAGGCGGCAAGTTACTTCACCGGTTCGGCGATGCGCGGCCGCCTGCGGTTCGGGTCGGCTGACGACCTCGCCCTGACCCAGCTACCGGGAATCCTCCGCGACTTCCGCCAGCTCTACCCACAAATCAACCTCGAACTGACCGTCAGTCAGAGCCCCACGTTGCTCAAGCGCCTGCAGGCCGGTCAGCTCGACCTCGTCTTCGTTAAGCAAGATCCCCGAAGCATTGACGGCCAAGTGGTTCGCCGCGACCGCATGGTGTGGGTCGGGCACAAGAGTGTGAGCCTGGATCCAGACGCCCCGGTTCCGCTGATCGCATATCAGGCGCCCAGCCTGAGCAGGTCATACGCCATCGCCTCGCTCGAAGCGATCGGACGCACCTGGCGAATTACCTGCAACGTCAAAGAGGTGAACGGCGTGCTCGCGGCGGTTCGTGCCGGAATTGGAATTTCCGTGTTCCCCCAATCCCTCATTCCCGCCGATCTTGCTCAAGTCTCGGCGAACTACGACCTCCCGCCGCTCGGCGATGTCGACTTCGCTCTGCGCGACAACCCCAGTGCGGCACGCGGACCGGTCGATGCCCTCAGTGCTGCAATCATGAGCCGGCCCGTGCAGCAGTAGAGGCTCAGGGACCCGAGCGAGCCGAGCTAGGCGATCGCCGATCGCCAGCGATCGAGCAACTCGGTCTCGCTGAAGATGTGCTCGGGTCGAATCACCCGGTCGTCGGCGACGAAATAGAAGACGGCGTCGACGAGGGTCGGATCGATTCCTCGCCACTTCGCATAGGCCAACCGATAGAGGGCCAGCTGCAGCTGCTTGTTTTCCAGGTCAGCGTCATCCTTCGGAGCCTTCCCGGTCTTCCAGTCGACGATTTCGAACCGACCGCCAGACTCGTACACCGCGTCGATCTTGCAGATCACGATGCGGCCATCAAAGGGCAGATGGATCTCGCGTTCCACATCCACGGGCCTCCGGTGCGCCCACTCGCTCGCCTCGAACGTTGACTTGAGACGGTCGAGGTCGGGATCACTGATCCGATCGTCGTCGTCGAGTTCACCCGACGCGGCATCCAACTCATCGGAGTCCCCACCCACGCCGTAGCGATCCTCAACCCAGGAATGGAACAGGGTTCCCAGTTGGGTCGCGCGGTACGGCTGCTCGGGCATGGGGCGGCGCAGAGTCTCGGCGACCTGCCCGGGCTGGGTGACGTAGTCCTTGAATCGGGATGCCGGAACGCGCGTCGGTAGCCGGACCGGTTCGTTCGAGGCGAGCCGAGCCCGACGCTCAGCCACCAGCAACTCAAGGTCGTCGGCCCACGGGCCCACGATCGCTGGATCGGCACTGCGCACTTCGGCCGCAGCCGCCGCAACCGCAGGCCGCCTGTCGCCCAGCGGATCAAATGGCCAGAGCACACGTTCGAGATCGTCTCCGAGGGGGTTGCTCTCGTTCGCGGGAGCGTCGGGTAATTCGACCCCCAGGTCGGTCAAGAACTGGCTCGGCACCCGCGGCTTCGACTGGGTGGACCAGAACGACCCCGATAGCAGCAGCGAGTGGCGTGCACGCGTGACCGCCACATAGGCGAGGCGACGCTCCTCGGCCAGAAGGTGTTCGCGCACGCGGGTGGCAAACGCCTTCTGTTCGTCGACAAGCTCCTTGCGGGTGGACTGTGACTTCCACTCGAACACAGGGAGCTGCGCGGCATCCCCCCGGAAAGGCCAGGGCAGCTGCCCGAACGCGAGCCAGCCCAGGTAGCCGCCCTCGATGGGCCGACCGGGAAGCTCCTCGTCGACCAGTCGAGGCACCACGACCGAGTCCCACTCGAGGCCCTTTGCGCCGTGAATTGTGAGCACTTGAACGGTACCCGGCTCGGGATCCTCCGGCCGCGGCGACAGGTCTTCGCGCAACTGCGCCTCGCGCAACCATGAGAGGAATCCCCCCAGCGTCGCCACCTCCTCGAGCCCGAGATAGTTGCTCACCGCGTCAAAGAAGGCCTCGAAGGTCGCCGAGCCCAACGGACGGTACTCGTTGGCTGCGACCTCAATGTCTAACCGCAGTTCCAGCACGACGTAGGCGACCAGATCCGGCAGGTCGAGTCCGCTGCGGGATCGCAGTCGAGCGATCAGGCGCCCGGCGTCGCGGAGGCGGTCCAGCCCCTCGGGGCTGAAATCGCCGAGTGCGCTGTGGCCGGGCTTGGCTTCGGCGATGAAGTCGAGAGCATCGACGATCGAGCCCCCTTCCCCCTCGGCAACCGAGCGGCGCAACTTCTCGCCCAGCTCGTCGTCATACCGCTGCTGCGCATAGTCCCTGTCACGCAGCCAGGATGACAGTCGACTGAGTGCCCACAGGTCTTGCACGCCGACGCGCCACCGGGCGCCGGCCAGCAGGCGCACCAGTTCGAGGCCCGCTGACGGATCGTGCAGCACGGTGAGCGCACACACCAGATCGGCGATTTCGGGCTCGGCGAGAAGTCCCCCAATGCCCAGTACGTGGAACTTGACGCCGTGCTTTCGCATGGCCTCGAGGAAGAAGGCCTGAGTCTTGCGGGTTCGAAACAGCATTGCCGCCGAGGGTGCGGGGCCCGCGGTGGCGCTGGGCCGCGCGCCCGGCACACTGACCGGCCCTGCCAGACGCGCCTTCAACCACTGTGCGGCAGCATCCGCCTCGGCGACCACGGTTTCGGCGAACTGCACGTCGACGGGCAAGTCGGTGGCATTCGCGCTCGGATCGAGCCGCTCGACCTGCACCGCCGACGCGGAGGCGAACTCGGCAACAATCGTGTTCGCTGTGTCGAGAATGCGATGACCATTACGCCAACTGATCGACAGGGCAAATCGAGCGCCCGATGCTCCAAACGCCGCCGCAAAGTCGTCGAGGTTCGACGCACTAGCGCCGCGCCACCCGTAGATCGATTGGTTGGGGTCACCGACGGCCATCACCGGATGCCCCGCAAAAAGCTGCGCCAACAGCCGAGCTTGAACGACCGATGTGTCCTGGTATTCGTCGAGCAAAACAACTCGAAAACGGTCGCGCTCGACCTGCGCCACTCGTGGCTGGCGCCGCAGAATCGTCAGGGCTAGCGCGACCTGGTCCGAGTATTCGACCAAGCTCCGGCGCACCTTGGCCTCGGCGTACTCCGCTGCCAAGTCGACTAGCACGTCGAGTGCTCCGACCGACTCGGCCCAGCCCTCGATCTGGGCGTATGCACCGCTTCCGCCCGCCGGAAGATCGACAGTTCCGGCAAATTGCCGAGCGAACTCGCGCACCTGTTCCGGGTCGGCCACGTTCTCCGCTAAAGCGCGTGACAGACTGAGCGTCGCCTTGGTAACCGGATCGAGGGCCTTTCCGAGGTCGGCGAGCCGGGCATCCTTCGACCGAATTACCGTCGTACGAGCCAACTGCCATGCCGCGGCCTCGCCCAACACGGCACCGTCGCTCTCCCGTCCGAGGGCGGCCGCGTTGTCACGGTAGAGAGTGTTGGCGTAGGAGTTGTACGTTGCCACGGTTGGAGCCTCGAACGGGTCATAGCCGGTGCCGAGCATCCCGGCCGCTGCGAGGCCCGCTATCCGTTCTCGGATTCGACCGCCCAGCTCACCGGCCGCCCTGCGAGTAAACGTGAGACCGAGAATCTGGCTGGGCGCCACCATCCCGTTGGCCAGCAGCCACAGAACCCGACCGGCCATTGTCTCGGTCTTGCCGCTGCCCGCGCCGGCGACAACCAGCGTCGGGGCGAGCGGCGCCTCAATGACCGCCCGCTGTTGTGCCGTGGGTCGGGGCTTGCCGAGTTTGTCGGCAATCTCATTCGCGTCGATCATGTGGGCCGCTCGGTTCTGATCAGGCCGTCGCTCGACACGGCGGGCACGCGGTGCAGCCGCAACCTCGAGGGGTCTGCCCTGCCGAAGACCGGTAGCTCGGCTTCACCGGCAAATTCTGCGGCAGCGATGAGGGATGCTGCAGCACGCACGCGCGCCCTGAACTGGTCCAACTGGTCGGCGTCGAGTGTGTGCTGCACACCCTCTCGATACCGCTTTGCTCCGAGTCCCTGCTTGACGAACAGCAGTTTCGCCCCACCGCCGTGATGCGCGCCGTTACCGGCGAGCGCCTCGTCGAGGATCCCCTCCGCGTACGCGAGCTGATAGGCCCCCAGTTGCGGATGCTCGTCGATCTTCGACTGAGCCGTGATCGGCGTGCCGGTCTTGAGGTCGACGATGACGACGGCCCCGTCACGGTCTAGCTCCACCCGATCG
Source organism: Actinomycetales bacterium (assembly GCA_038207805.1). Lineage (GTDB taxonomy): Bacteria > Actinomycetota > Actinomycetes > Actinomycetales > Microbacteriaceae > Rhodoglobus. The sequence continues at coordinate 11,800 of JBBQZJ010000026.1, forward strand.
ATTGAGCCCGACAGTCGCGCGCGACCCACGTCGAGGGCGAACCGGCTCTCGGCACCAATCAGCGTCTTGCCGTCGCGATGGAAGTCTGTGAGGTAATCGGCGAGCGCGAGCGTGAATGTCGCGGCGATCCGGCGTTGACGTTCCTTCAGCCAAGGAGCTTCGAACGTTAACTCACTCCAGCGCTTCTCGACGGCCGCCCACAGTGCCTCCTGCGTCGGCTCGGTGGCTGTCTCCATCGCCCAGTGCACGATCGTTCCGACATGGGCGATGACCCCGGCATCGGATCCGGCGAGCCGCTCTAAAAACCAGTCCAACGGGCTATCGAGCAGCTTTTCGATCGCCGAGGGCGAGACCGGGATCTGCTCGTTGTCAAATAGCGGACCGCTCGTGCTGGGCTCCAGCAAGCCGAGCCATTCGTCGGGGTCGGCCCCCGGAACCGACTCAACAGCAAGGGCGGCTAGCGATGAGGCTGCGGCGGCCACATCTGTGCGCGCTGCCAGCCCACGGCGCAGTCGACCCACCTGGGCTCGAAGAGACAGGGGGACGGCCCGCGGGTCGAGCACGGCGGTGCCGACCGGTGCGAGCCCCAGGAAGACACTGGCCGCCTCGTCGTCGTTGGCCACCGCCGCGAGGATGACCCTGCTGCGTGCCCGTGACACGGCAAGGGCAAACAACCGAAGCTCATCACCGAGAACCTGTTTTCGTTCGTCGACCGCACTCGACTCCACGCCCGTGATGACCCTTGCGAGCTCCTGCGGCGCCAGAAGCGACCCGCGAAGGCGAAGGTTCGGCCAGGCGCCATCCTGCAGCGACCCGACGACGACGGTGTCGAACTCGAGGCCGACAGCCCCTGCGGGGGTGGTAACCAGAACGGCATCGTCGCTCGATCGGGCTGCGAGGGTGTCTTCCGGAACCTCAGCGTCGAGCACCTCGGTCAAGTAGAGCACCGGGCTTTGGTCGGGTCGCAATTCGACGAAGCGCTTCGCGGAGGCAAACAGCGCGACAATACCGTCGAGGTTTCGATTGGCCTCCGCCGCGGTGATGCCGCCCCCACTCGCCTGCTCGCGCCACGTTCGCGCCAGCCCGCTGCGGTCCCACGCGATCCAGAGGAGCTCGTCGATCGACGCATCGGTCGTGGCGAGGGTGGCGAGCGTCTGGGCCAGTCGCTGCGCCGACCGGGCCACCCGATTATCGATCGTGGACAGTCTGTCTGGCCACGCTAGGGCGTCGGCGAGAAGCTCGTCGCCGGGCCGCACGCCACCACCGGCCACTTCCTCGGCGCGAAGTGCGATCTTCAGACGACGATGTGCGAGCGCATCGAGGCCACCGAACGGACCCAACACCAGCTCGGCCGCCACGGCGGGGGTAAGGGCTTCGTGGCCAATGCCCACTGCCACCACGCGCAACAGGTTGCGGGCCGCAAAGTCATCCCGCAGTGCCGACGCGCCAGCGCTCGTGCGCGACGGCACCTCGGAGAGCGCCAGCGCCCGCATCACGGGTGCGATTTGCGCCCCGCTGCGCACGATAACGGCCATAGTGGACCACGCGACGCCTCGGTG